>NZ_DAIUCK010000001.1:0-82977 GCF_036846205.1 Rhabdothermincola sp.
CTGCCCCCCTCGCCCGGCCGAGGCGAACGATCGCGACATGCCAAGATCGATGCCGTGCCGGCCCCCCGAGCTACGATCCGCCGCCCGACCACGCTCGCCTCCCTCATGGTGGGAGCGTGCGTGCTCCTCTCCATGAGCTGCGGCTCGCCGTCACCGTCGAGCTCGCCGGGGAGCTCGACCGTTCCGGACGGTCCGCCCGAACAGCTCACCGTCCGGGTGCAGCGGTCGTACCCGCATGACCCCCGAGCATTCACCCAGGGTCTCGAGCTGGCGGACGGGAGCTCGTACTTCGAGAGCACGGGGCTGGAGGGCCGCTCGTCACTACGCCGGGTGCAGCTCGAATCCGGTGAGGTGCTCCAGCGGCGCGACCTGGACCGCTCGCAGTTCGCCGAGGGAGTCACCAGAGTAGGTGACCGCCTGGTCCAGCTCACCTGGCGGGACGGTGTGGCTCACGTCTACGACGCCGGCACCCTGGCACCGGTGGAGGACTTCGACTATGAGGGTGAGGGGTGGGGCCTCTGCTACGACGGCCGACGCCTGGTGATGAGCGACGGCTCCGGCACCCTCGCCATCCGCGACCCGGGTAGCTTCGAACTGCTCGACCGGGTGCGGGTCACCAACGACGGCAAGCCGGTCCAGAAGCTCAACGAGCTGGAGTGCGTCGACGGCACCGTCTACGCCAACGTCTTCCAGACCGACCAGATCCTGCGGATCGACCTGGCCAGCGGCAGGGTCACCGGTGTGATCGACGCCTCCGGCCTGCTCACCCCCGAGGAGGCGCAGCAGGCCGACGTCCTCAACGGCATCGCCTTCGACCGGGAGCGCGGCGTGTTCCTCCTCACCGGCAAGCTCTGGCCGAAGGTCTTCGAGGTCACCTTCGAGCCGGCCGGCTCCTAGCCTTCGGTCGATGCGCCGCGCCCTCTTCACCGACGAGCACGACCTGTTCCGCCGATCCTTCCGATCCTTCGTCGAGAACGAGATCGTCCCGCACCACCTCACCTGGGAACAGGAGGGCATCGTGCCCCGAGAGCTGTTCCTCGCCGCCGGGGAGGCGGGCTTCCTGTGCATGGCCGCACCCGAGGAGTACGGCGGCGGCGGCGTCGACGACTTCCGCTACAACCTCATCATCGCCGAGGAGATCCAGCGCGCCGGCGTCGCCGGCAGCGGTCTCGGCATCACCTTGCACAACGACATCTGCCTGCCCTACTTCCTCTCGCTGACGACGGCCGAGCAGAAGGCCCGGTGGCTGCCCGGGATGTGCTCGGGGGCGTTGATCACCGCCATCGCCATGACGGAGCCCACCATCGGCTCGGACCTGGCGTCGATGCGAACCTCGGCCGTGCGCGACGGCGACCACTACGTGGTGAACGGGTCGAAGACCTTCATCACCAACGGCATCAACGCCGACCTGGTGATCACCGCGGTCAAGACCGACCCCTCCCAGCGGCACAAGGGGATGAGCCTGCTGGTGATCGAGCGCGGGATGGCCGGCTTCGAACGGGGCCGCAACCTCGACAAGGTGGGCCTCCACGCCCAGGACACCGCCGAGCTGTTCTTCACCGATGTGGAGGTCCCGGCCGGCAACCTGCTCGGCCAGGAGGGTGCGGGCTTCCTCCACCTGGTTGACAACCTGCCTCAGGAACGTCTGTCGATCGCTATGTCGGCGGTGGCCGCGGCAGCGCAGGCACTGGCCTGGACCCTCGACTACGTACGGGAGCGCGAAGCGTTCGGCCAGCCGATCGGGTCGTTCCAGAACAGCCGTTTCCGCCTGGCCGAGATGAAGACCGAGATCGACATCGCCCAGGTGTTCGTCGACCGTTGCGTGGAGGCCCTCGACGCCGGCGAGCTGACCGCTGAGGAGGCGGCCGAGGCCAAGTGGTGGTGCACGGAGCTGCAGAAGCGGGTCGTGGACACCTGCGTGCAACTCTACGGCGGCTACGGCTACATGCTCGAGTACCCCATCGCGCGCGCCTACGTCGATGCCCGGATCCAGACGATCTACGGCGGCACCACCGAGATCATGAAGGAGATCGTCGGGCGCTCCCTCGGCCTCTGAGGGCACCCGCGGTTCCGGCGCAGCACTACGCTGCCGCCGTGGTCCCCGCGGTGCTCACGCTCGCCCTCACGATCGGGCTCACCCCCCTGGCGATCGTGCTGCTGCGCCGGATCGAGGCCTACGACGTGCCCAGCGAACGGTCCTCCCACGTCGATCGAACCCTGCGAGGAGGGGGCGTCGCGGTGGCGATCGCCGCGGTCGCCGGCTTGGTCATCGGCAACAGCGGTGACGCCGGGTCGCTGACGACGATGCTGGTCGCGGTGTCGATCCTGGCCGTCGTGGGGCTGATCGACGACCTGCGAACCCTCGAGGTCTTCCCGCGACTGGGCGCGCAGCTGATCGGCGCCGCGCTCTGCCTTCCCTGGTTCTTGAACAACGTCTCGCTGCCGTGGGGCCTGCGGATGGTGCTCGCCGTCGGGACGGTGGTGTGGATGATGGGCTACGTCAACGCCTTCAACTTCATGGACGGGATCAACGGCATCTCGGGGCTGGCCGCCCTCGTCACCGGATCGACCTTCGTCGCCGTGGGCCTGATCGAAGACCTCCCCCTGGTGAGCCTGGCCGGGGGGGTCCTCGCTGCGGCCGGGCTCGGCTTCCTGCCCTACAACTTCCCCCGGGCGCGGGTGTTCCTCGGCGATGTGGGCAGCTACTTCCTCGGTGGCTGGATCGCCTTCGTGGTGCTGATGATGCTCGTGAGCGACGTGCCCGCCGAAGCTGCGTTCGGCCCGCTGGTGATCTACCTGGCGGACACCACCTTCACCCTCGGATCGCGCATCGCCCGGCGCGAACGCTGGTGGGAATCGCACCACGAGCACGTCTACCAGCGCTTGATCGAGCGAGGCTGGAGCCATATGCGCACCGCCTCGCTGGTCACGGCCGCCTCCGCGACCTGCGCGGCGCTGGGACTGGTGAGCCTCGGGCCCTCGTTGCTGGCCCGCGCGGTGGCCGACGCGACCATGGGCGCCGTCATGCTGGGGTACCTCGCGCTTCCCGCGCTGCTGGCGCGACGCGCGCCCGGCGAGCAACCCGCGTTGGGTTCCACCCGAGCCGTCCCCCACCGACCCACCCCGATCGAAGTCGACCTCCACGACCGCGCCATCAGCTAGCTCGTGCGCCTCCTGCTCGTCAGCCACTACTTCCCACCAGAGATCGGCGCACCGCAGGCCAGACTCAGCGGGCTCGCCCGCCACTGGGCGGCAGCCGGCGACGAGGTGTGCGTCCTCACCGGGATGCCGAACCACCCCACCGGGGTCGTCCCCCCGCGCTACCGCCACCGCCTCCGGGTGATCGAACGGCGAGACGGCTACCGCGTGGTACGCAGCTGGCTCTACGCCACCCCCAACGAAGGCGTTCTGCGCAAGACCATCGGCCACCTCAGCTTCATGGCGAGCTCGGTCCTGCTGGGCTGGCGGGTGACGGGACCGGCCGACGTGGTCCTCGTGTCGTCACCGACGTTCTTCTCGATCTTCGCCGCCTGGCTGCTCGCCCGGATCAAGCGGGCCGCGTTCGTGGTCGAGGTGCGAGACCTGTGGCCTGCGATCTTCGTGGAGCTGGGGGTGCTCACCAACCCGACCCTCATTCGCCTGCTCGAGCGCGCCGAGCTGGCGGCCTATCGCGCCGCGGCCGCGGTGGTGGTGGTGAGCGAAGGCTTCCGGGAGGACCTGGTGCGACGAGGGGTCTCCCCGTCGAAGGTGCACGTGATCCGCAACGGTGTTGACCTCGGTGAGTTCCGGCCCCGCGACCCGGCCGACCCTACCCCCGGCACCATGGGGATCCGCAGTCGATGGGGCGCCGCGCCGGATGACGTGGTGGTGCTCTACGCCGGCGCGCACGGTCTGTCACACGGCCTGACCACCCTCGCGGAGGCGGCCGCGCTCGTACGCGACGCTCCCCTCCGTTTCGTCTGTGTCGGCGAGGGCGCGGCCAAGCGCGAGCTGCGAGCGCGAGTCGACGAGCTCCGCCTCAACTCGTTCCTGCTCGCACCGGGCGTGCCTCACGAGCAGGTGCCGGATCTACTCGCCGCCGCCGACATCTGCGTCGTCCCGCTGCGCGATGTGCCGCTGTTCGCCTCGTTCATCCCCTCGAAGATCTTCGAGTACCTCGCCGCGGGCAAGGCGGTGGTCGGAGCGGTCCGAGGCGAGGCTCGCGAGATCCTCTGCGCCGCAGGTGCCGTGGTGGTGGATCCCGATGATCCTGCAGCGCTCGCCCAGGCGCTGCGCGACCTCGGGTCCGATCCCCAGCGCCGAGCCGCCATGGGTCGGCAGGGCCGCGACTACGTCGAGAGGAACTTCGACCGGCGGCAGCTTGCCCAGCGCTACCGCGACATCCTGCTCTCGCTCACCCACCCTACGGTCGGCGCACCACCTGCCGGGTAACGTCTGCCCGCCCTATGCAGATCTTCGTGACGGGTGGCTCCGGCTTCCTCGGGCGCCGTGTGATCCCCCTCCTCGTGGCTGGCGGGCACGAGGTGTGGGCACTGGCCCGCAGCCGCGAGGCGGCACGCGCCGTTGCCGCGCTCGGTGCCATCGCGATCGACGGCGACCTCGACCGGCCGGCAAGCGTCGACGAGGCGCTTCGGAGCACACCGGCCGACGTACTCGTCAGCCTGGCCTCGCTCGGGTTCGGGCACGCGCCCACCGTCGTCGCCGCGGCCGAGGACGCCGGGATGCACCGGGCGTTGTTCGTTTCCACCACCTCCATCTTCACCCGCCTGCCGGCCCGGTCCCGCCAGGTCCGGGTGGAAGCAGAGCGGGTGATCCAGGCCAGCTCGCTGGCCTGGACCATCCTGCGGCCCACGATGATCTACGGCGGCCTGGACGATCGGAACATGGCCCGCCTGCTGCGGCTGGCGAGACGCTCGCCGGTGGTGGTGGTGCCGGGACACGGCCGAGCCCTCCAGCAGCCGGTGCACGTCGAGGACCTCGCGGCAGCGATCGTCACCGCGCTGGGTCGCCCGGGGGCCATCGGCAAGATCTACGACCTCGCCGGGCCGGCACCGCTGACCCTGCGGGAGGTGATCGAGCAGGCGTACCGGGCCGCCGGCCGCCGGCCGCGGGTGCTCCCCGTCCCCCTCGCGCCCGCGGTCGCCGCCCTGCGCTTGTACGAGCGCCTCACTCCCCGCCCGCGGCTGCGGGCTGAGCAGCTCGAGCGCATCGAGGAGGACAAGGCGTTCGACATCAGCGCCGCTCGCCGCGACCTCGGCTTCGACCCCCGACCGTTCGATACGGGCATCAGCGAAGAAGCGATGCTCCTCGCAGCCGCCGGCCGGTCACGTCCCTGATGTGCGGGTGGGTCGGGGTGTTCGGAGGTCCGGTCCATCCAGCCGACCTGGCGCGCGCCGGTGCGTCGCTCGCCACCAGAGGCCCCGACGGGTCCGGTGAGCGGGTCTTCGAGCACGGCGGCTTGCGGGGCGGGGTGGCCCATCGGCGGCTGGCTGTCCTCGATCCGAGCGAGGCTGGCGGCCAGCCCATGGTCGACGAGGAACAAGGGGTGTCGCTCGTCTACAACGGGGAGCTCTACAACGCGCCCGCGCTCCGGCGTGAGCTGGAAGCGCGAGGGGCGCGGTTCCGCTCCCACTCGGACACCGAGGTTCTGCTCCGGGGCTGGCTCGAGTGGGGCGACGCGGTGCTCGACCGCATCGAGGGGATCTTCGCCTTCGCCCTGGCGGACGAGCGCCGCGGCCGGGTCCTGCTGGCCCGGGACCGCACCGGGGTGAAGCCGCTCTACTGGGCGCTACAGAACGGCGAGCTGATCGCCGGCTCCGCACCGCGGGCCCTTCTCGCTCTCCGTCCCGGACTCGGGGCCACCCTCGACCACGTCGCTCTGGCCCAGTTCCTCACCCTTCTGTGGATCCCCCATCCGCGCACGCCGTGGGCGGCGATCCGCAAGCTCGAGCCGGGGCACGCCCTCGTCTTCCGAGACGGCCAGCTCACCGATCGTCCCTACTGGACGATGCCCGTGCCGAGTGAGGGGCCACTCGAGGTGGCCCACTTACGGCGGGCCTTGCGCGAGGTCACCGTGCGGCAGCTGCTCGCCGACGTCGCCGTCGGGGTGCTGTTCTCGGGTGGTCTCGATTCGACCCTCCTGGTCCGGCTCGTGCTCGAGCACCGGGGCGGGCCGCTCATCGGGCTCACCGCCGGGTATGACACGGCCAGCCAGCGGCTCGAGACCGTGCCCGACGACCTGGTCTTCGCCCGCCAGGTGGCACGAGCGGATCCCGGACTCGAACTGCGCGAAGTGGGGATCGACGGCAAGGCGTCGACCGCGCTCAGGACCCTCGAACAGCTCGCCCACCACTTCGACGACCCTGTGGCTGACCCCGCTGCACTCACCCTGTGGCAGCTGTGCCGGGCGAGCCCCGACAAAGTGCTGCTGAGCGGGGTCGGCGGCGAAGAGCTCTTCGCCGGGTATCCGCGTCACACGGCGCTACGTCACACCCGACGATTCGCATCCCTTCCCCCACCGGCCCGCCGGGCTCTCGCTGTTGGTGCCCGCTCGCTCGCCGGCGGGCGGGCCGGCCCGCTCCACGGCGCCCGCCGCAACCTCCAGAAGCTGGCCCGAGGGTGCGGCAGCAGCGCCCCGCCCCACTACTGGCGGATGATGAGCCAGCTCACCGATCGCGAGCTGGCAGCCCTGGTCCCCACATCCGCGGGTCAGGCCATGGCGGAGCTCGACGACCTCAGCCCCCGCCTGGATCGGGTGGAGCTGGCTGAGGCCCTGCATTTCGATCGCACGCAGTTCCTCCCGAACCTCAACCTGGCTTACGTCGACAAGGCGGCCATGGCCACCGGAGTCGAGGTGCGAGTCCCACTCCTGGACGAGCAGCTGGTCACCCTGGTGGCGCCGGCGGACCCGACGGTGTTGGTCGGCGGAGGCACCGGCAAGCGCCCTCTCCGCGAGGCCGCTCGGGGGATGGTGCCCGACGCGGTCATCGACCGCCCGAAGACCGGCTTCGGCGGTCCGGTCCGTCGCTGGTTCCGAGGCCCGTCTCGGGCCGTGTTGGCGGAGCGGGTGGAGGCGGCGGCCGACACCGGTCTGGTGGCCAGGCAGGCGGCTCGGCGGATCTACGCTGATGCCGCGACCGGGCGCCAAGACCTCGCCCTGGCCGCGTGGGCGCTGGTCTGCTTCAGTGCCTGGTTCGACGCGTACGGCCGCCGTGGGGAGCGTGGATGAAGCAGGTGGTGCAGCCGATCTCCGGTGGCGCGGTGCGGGTGGTCGACGTGCCCCGGCCCACCATCGGGCCCACCGAGGTGCTGGTGCGCACTCACGCCAGCGTGCTGTCGGCCGGCACCGAGCGCGCGGTGACCCGCCTGGCGCGCTCCAACCTGTTCGACAAGGCCCGGGCCAGGCCCGACCTCGTGCGCCAGGTGCTACGCAAGGCTCGCACGGACGGGATCGTCGCCACCGCACAGGCGGTTCGCGACCGCCTCGGCGGCGACGTCCCGCTCGGCTACTCCGCCGCTGGTGAGGTGGTCGAGGTCGGCTCCGCCGTGGCCGGGATCACACCAGGGATGTTGGTAGCCACCGCCGGGGGAGGCCACGCGAACCACGCCGAGTACCAGGCCGTTCCGGGCCTGCTGTGCGCGCCGGTGCCCGAACCGGTGCCGGCCACCGACGCAGCCTTCACCACGATCGCCGCCATCGCGTTGCACGGTCTGCGCCTCGGAGGGGTCGAAGCGGGCTCCCGGGTGCTGGTCGTCGGACTCGGGCTGATCGGCCAGCTCGCGCTACGCCTGGCGATCGCGGCCGGCGCGGACGTCTTCGGCGTGGACCTCGACCCGGCCGCGGTGAACCGGGCACGTCTGGCTGGCGCGGCCGCGGACGTGGAGCGAGCCGAGACCACCGACCGTCTCGTCCGGGAGTGGTCGCGCGGCCGGGGCGCCGACGTGGTGGTGGTCGCCGCCGCGTCGAGCTCGTCGTCGGTGATGGCCGCGGTGCCCGCCCGATGCCGTGACCGGGCCGAGGTGGTGGTCGTGGGCGACGTGGGCCTCGAGCTCGACCGGCGCCCCTTCTACGAGGCCGAGCTGACGGTGCGATTTGCTCGGTCCTACGGTCCCGGACGCTACGACCGCTCCTACGAGGAGTGGGGTGTCGATTACCCCGCCGGCCAGGTCCGCTGGACTGAGGGGCGCAACCTGGAAGCCGTACTCGACCTGCTCGCCAGTGGCCGCCTGGCCGTGGCCGATCTGGTCACCCACCGGTTCCCGATCGAGCGAGCGCTCGAGGCGTACGAGGTGCTCGAAGACGACGGCGCCGACGCGGTCGGTGTGCTCCTCACCTATCCCGCGACCCCCGCCCCCGACCAGCCCATCCGCCTGCGGGCGGCCACCGCAGGCGCCACCCCCGGGGTGGGGCTCATCGGTGCCGGCGCGTTCGCCCGTACGGTCCTCGTTCCCGCGCTGGTCGCCGCCGGCTTCGAACACCTGGTCTCGGTCAGCTCGGCATCCGGGCTCTCCGCCACCCAGCTCGGCGCGCGGCGCGGCTTCGAGAAGGCCGTCGCCGGGGCGGGGGCGGTGATCGACGACCCGGCGGTGGACCTGGTGGTGGTCGCCACCCCCCACGATCAACACGCCCAGCTCACCGCGACCGCGCTGCGAGCGGGCAAACACGTGTTCACCGAGAAGCCTCTCGCTCTGTCCGAGGACGAGCTGGCCGATGTCGAGGCCGCGCTGGCCGAGAGCGATGGGGTGCTGTTCGTGGGCTTCAACCGGCGCTGGTCGCGACCCGTCGCGCTGGTCCGCGAACACCTCGGCGCGGGTGGCGGTCCACTGGTCATCACCTACCGGGTGAACGCCGGCCCGCTGCCGGCCGGACACTGGCTCGCCGATCGGCGCCAGGGTGGGCGCCTCCTCGGCGAGGTCTGCCACTTCGTCGACACCTGCGCGGCGATCGTCGGAGCACCCCCCGGCCGGGTGGCGGCGATCGGCGGTGGCGGCGACGGGCAGGACCTGATGACGGTCGGTGACCTGGTGGTGGCCCTGGGCTGGCCCGACGGCTCCACCGCGGCGATCACCTACGCCAGTGACGGCCATTCCGGCACGGAGAAGGAGCGGGTCGACGTGCTCGGCCGAGGTCACACGGCGACCATCGTCGATTTCCACACGGTCGTGCTCGACGGCCACGAGATCGCCATCCGCCCGCGCGACAAGGGCCACCGGGCTGAGATGATCGCCCTGCGTGAAGCCATGCGGACCGGCGACCGGAGCGCGTCGAATGCCGCGGTCGCCACCACCCGCGCCACGCTGCAGGCACTCGCCATCCTAGGTGGAGAGGCGAGCCGTGCCGGGTGACGAGCGCGGCCTTGTCGCTTGCGTACTCACCTTGAACGAGGAGCGGCGGATCGGGCGCGCCATCGGCTCACTGACCGGCGCGGTGGACCGGGTGGTGGTCGTCGACTCCGAGAGCACGGACCGCACCTGCGCCATCGCCGAGGCCGCGGGGGCGGTGGTCGTGCGCCGGGCGTTCACCGGCTATGCGAACCAGCGCAACTGGGCGCTCGAGGAGATCGCGTCCCGCTTCGGCGGACGATGGATCTTCACCATGGACGCCGACGAATGGCTGAGCCCGGCACTCCATCGGGAGCTGGCGGCGTTCGACCCCGGGCGGTGTGCTGCCGACGTGGTGCTCGTCCGGCGGCGTACGCGCTTCGCCGGCCGGGTCCTGCGGCACGGCGGCTTCGGCGAGGTCTGGCTCGCCCGCCTGGTGCGGGCCGGTGCCACCCGTTACGAGGATCGCGGCGTCAACGAGCACCTGGTGATCCCTCGAGATGCCCGGGTGAGCCGCATGCACGGCTGGCTGGAGCACGGCGATGTCGACTCCTGGACGGCCTACATCGACAAGCACAACCGCTATTCCACCCTCGAAGCGGCGGCCCGGGTGGCCGGCCAGCAGGGGGGCCGGGGGCCCAGCGTGCTGGGCGCCTGGCGCGACCCGACGCTCCGCCGGCGGTTCCTCCGCCAGCGGGTCTACGAGCGGTTGCCGGCCCGTCCGGCGCTGCGCTTCCTCACCAGCTACCTGGCGCTCGGAGGCTTCCTCGACGGCCGGGCCGGTTTCGACCGGGCGCTGTTCGAGGCCTGGCAGGAGCTCTGCATCGACCTGAAGGCCGACGAACTGAGGCGGCGGGGACCGTGACCGCCCCCCTCGAGGTCAGGACCGCGGCAGCCCCGAGCCCCGGCAACCAGCTCGTCGGGGCGGCCTACGACCTGCTCGTCGTCGCAGCCGCGGGGCTGGTGCACTGGCTCGGCCCCGACTCGCTCGAAGCCGCTCTGGGAACCGTCGCGCTGGCCTGGCTGGTCATCTCCCTGCTCTGCCTGCCGGGGTGGCGGCGAGCGGGCGCGGGATTGTTCATCGGGGTCGCGGTGGTGCTGCTCCTGCGCAACGAACCGGGCTTCCCGCTCAACACCCGACTCTGGGCCTTCGCCAGCATCGGAGCCACCTACGCGGGGCTCCGGCTCCTTCCCCTCCAGCGGACGATCTGCTTCCCGCTCGTCCAGCTGTACCTGGTCGTCCAGCTCGTCTACCTGGTGGTCGCCGCGCTGCTCGCGCAACCCCCGCTGATCTATGCGGACACCTTCACGGTCGACGTGCGAACCGCGGGATTCACCTACCTCACCCTCTTCACGGTGGTTCTCGTCGCGACCAGCACCGGGCTCGAACGGGTCCTGGCCCGGCTCGCCCCTGACAAGGCGCCACCTGAGCGCCCCATCGTCGCCCGCTCGGCGATGGTGCGGGCCTGGATGCTGATCGCGATCAGCTTGCTCGCCTCCGGCGCGATCCAAGTCCTCGGTCTCAGCTCCTCCTTCGGGAGTCTCACGACCCTGGTGAAGCTGGCCGGGATCGGTGGTGGGGTCTTGTTGGCACGCTTCTGGCTCGACGGGATCCTGCCCCCGCTCCAGCGCCTGGCCCTGCTGGTGGCGGCCGGGCTCTACGTCATCAGCGGCCTCGGTTCCGCCGTTCTCTACGAGAGCGCCCTGCCCGCGTACGTCCTGCTCGTGCTCATCGTCGCGTACCGCCGGTACATCCCGTGGCTGTTCCTCCTGCTCGGTGCGGTGGCGCTGGTCCTCGTCAACGTCTCCAAGACCGAGTTCCGCACCGCCCGGAACACCATCGGCATCGAGGGCAGCGCACCCGAGCTCGGTCTCACCTATCTCGACCTGGTGGCCGAGGACCTCTCCCGGGCCGACGAAAACGTCCTCGCCAACTCCGCTTACCGCTTCGCCAACTACAGCGACCAGCTCGGCTACTTCGTCACCTGGGTGCCGGACCGCTACCCCTACTACGGGTACTCGACCTACCTGAACCTGCCGAGAGTGCTCATCCCCCGGTTCCTCGACCCCTCCAAACCGACGTACAACGCGGCCAACGAGGTGGGCCGGCGCTACGAGCTCATCAGCGCCTCGGACTTCATCACCAGCGTCAACCCCTCCCCCGCAGCTGAGGCCTATGTCGCCGGGGGCACGGGGTTCATGCTGGCGGTGGCGGCGGCGATGGGCGCGTACCTCACCATCGCCGGGTTCGTGCTGCGCTCGAGGCGGGTACCGGTCCTGCTCACCGGTGTGCTGATGGCCTTCTCGGTGATGAGCGCGGTCGAATCCGGGGTGCTGAGCCTGTTCCTCTCCCTCCCCTTCGGTCTGCTGCTCTACCCCCTGATGCGCTGGGTCAGCGCCGAGGGACCTGCAGACCAGCCACGCAGCCTTCGATGATGCCGGCCACGGCGTCGGCATTCGCCCGCCAGTTCAATTCCCGGGCGACGCGCGACGCGGCCTCGAGCCTGGCAACCATCGCGCCCGGGGGGGTCGCGAGGGCCGCCATCACCGCGTCGGCAGCCGCCTGCGGGTCGTCCGGCGGGAAGAACCAACCGTGCTCGCCCAGCAGCTCGATCGAAGAGCCGATGGCCGACGCGACCACCGGTAGCCCGGACGCCATGGCCTCCACCACCGGGAAGCCGAAGGACTCGGTGAACGACGGCAGCACCATGAGGTCCGAGGAGACATACAGGTCCCGAACGTGGCGGACCCGGCCAAGCAGTCGGAATCGGTCCTCCACCCCGTGCGCCACGGCCAGGCGGCGGACTCGCTCGACGTAGGCCGGCGCGTCCTGCGGGGCCACGGTGAGCTCGAGCGTGGCGTCGACCCCCCGATCGATGAGCACCCGGAGCAGCGCCGGAAGCAACTCCTGGTTCTTGTGAGGCGCGCCGTGGCTCACGGAGAGCAGGCGCAGCGGTTGCGCAGGCGGCCAGGCCCGCTCCACGAACGGGAACTCGACGGTGTCGACCGCGTGGGGCACAGCGACGAGCCGCGACCGCACCTGCGGGGTCATGCCCCGCCAGGAGCCGAGATATCTGGCCATCGCCCGGCTGGGCACCACCACCACGCACGCTGACCTCATCTGCGCGTACGCCAACCGCCGGCGGAGGGCGGCCTCAAACCGGAAACGGCCCGGGCCGTGGCGGCGCACCCACGCCGGATCGAACCAGATCGGATTGCGCTGGTACAGCACCGACGGCACCGAGCAGCGCAGCGGTCCCGAGTTCGTCAGGTTCACGACCACGTCGGCATGCTCGGACTGGAGCACCCGAGGCAACGTGACGGACTCCCACCACACCCGGCGCGCCGGCCCCACTCGAGGTACCGCCCTGATCTGCACGCGGGACGGGACGCTGAGCTCGTCGATGCCCTCGGACACCCAGACCGCAAGCTGCCAGTGAGGTCGGCGATCGGCCAGGGCGGTGAGGAACGGACCGAGATGGCGAGCGGCACCCCCCATGACCGCACCGACCGCGTTCACGTGCACCGCTAGGTGCTCCCCGCTGCCACCGAGCGGTGTGCCGTCTCTCACGATCGGTTTCTCCGGAGCCACCCGTCGAGCACCGCGATGGCCCAGGGCTCCGACCAGCGTGGTGATGCGCCGGCCCGCCGCAG
Organism: Rhabdothermincola sp.; assembly: GCF_036846205.1. Lineage (NCBI taxonomy): Bacteria > Bacillati > Actinomycetota > Acidimicrobiia > Acidimicrobiales > Iamiaceae > Rhabdothermincola > Rhabdothermincola sp. Next base: position 12,976 of record NZ_DAIUCK010000001.1, read on the forward strand.
GATCGGCAGACCGGCCCGGCGGTCGAGGTGCGACCACACCGGTGCCGTGGGCGAGCACGCCTCGGCGACCACGTGCCGAAGGACCCCGTCTTCCAGCCAACCGCGCATCGGCAGCGAGAACCCGGACTTCGGCCGCCGGGCGAGCCGGCGCAGGTAGCCGTCACCGAGCTCCCGGACCAGCCCCTCCTTGCCCAGGGGTCGTCGATCACGGGTCGCCGCCGCGAAGAACGCCCGATCCACGTAGGGGACCCGCAGCTCGACCGAGGACGCCATCGAGAACGCGTCCGCATCGGCGAGCAGCATCGGTTGCAGGTAGGTGGTGAGCTCAGCGGCCGCCATGCGCGCGTAGCCGTCGCGCGGTCCCGGCCGCTCCGAGTAGACAGCTCCTTCGCGCTCATCCCGGCTCTCGGCGCCATGTCGCCGGCCGAGGAGGGCCTCCACGGTGGACACGGGAAACAGCTCCCGCTGGAGACGCACCACCCCTTCCGGGGATCTCGGCCCGCCCGAGAGGACCAGTCTGGCCGCCTTGTCCCCGATCAGCGAGCGCGATCGCGCCCCCCGCACGACCCGGTCACGCATGGCCGCGGCTGCGGATACCTGGTCGAGCGACCGCAGCGCTGGGAGCCATCGCAGCGACGCCGCCAGGCGGTAGCCACCCACCGCCTCGTCCGCGCCGAGCCCAGACAAGGCGACCTTGTACCCGGCCGCCCGCACGGCTCGACAGACGAGGAAGGTGTTCAGCCCGTCGATGGTCGGGCGTTGCATCGAGGCCAGGAACGCGTCGACGATGCCCTCGTCGATCTCCGCCCGGACGGTGGTGTGCCGGTGGCCGTAGTGCGCCGCGGTGGCGCGGCCGATCGCACTCTCGTCCGCGGGCCCCAGACCGGCCACGGTCAGGCAGTGCAGCCGCTGGCCGAGCCGGGCCGCTGCCGCTGCCAGCAGCGAGGAGTCGACACCGGCGGAGAGGAGCAGCGCGGTCGGGACATCGGCCTCGAGGTGCAATCGGATGGACTCGCCGAGGGCTCGCGCCGCGGTGATGCCACTCCCGTCGGGGGACGGGTCCAGGGCGGGGACTCGCGCCTCGTCCCGCACCTGCCCGTCAGCGCCGATGCTGATGCACACCCCCGGCGCCACCGCCTCGACGCCGGCGAACGGTGAGCGGTCCGCGGGGATGCTGCCGAACCGCAGGAAGGACCACAGCGTGGCGGGGTCGAGGTCGGGTGGGGCCCCGAAAGACTCCAGCACCCGCACGTCGGAGGCGAACGCGACCGTGGCGCCCTCCCGCCGCCAGTGCAGGGGCTTGATGCCGAACGGATCGCGAGCGAGGAACAGCCGGCCGGCACGCTGGTCGACCAGCGCTATGGCGAACATCCCCCGGAACCGGGCCAGGCACGCGGGACCCTCACGCGCCCAGAGTGCGGGGATGATCTCGCCGTCGCATCCGGAGCGCAGCTCGATGCCATGTGCGGTGGCCAGCTGGCGGAAGTTGTAGATCTCGCCGTTGAACACCGCGGTGATCGAGCCGTCCGGGCTGGTGAAGGGCTGGTTCCCCGCCGGGGTCAGGTCTCTGATCGCCAGCCGGGTGTTCCCGAGGACGAAGGGTCCGGCGGGTGCCACCGAGGCGTGGTCGGGACCCCGCCGGGTCTGGGCGCGGTTCATCCCCGCTACCAGCTCGACCCCGCGACCATCGGCGTCGAGGACGCCCGCGATGCCACACACTCAGCCCACCACCCCGTGAACCGCCTCACGGACCCGGGCTCCGAACGCGTCCCGGCCGTGCACTTCCCGGACGAAGGCTCGCGCCGCCCGGCCCATCCGCGCCCGTCGAGCCGGGTCCCGACCCAGCTCGACGAGTGCGCGCGTGAGGGCGTCGACGTCACCGGGAGGAACCAGCACCCCGGTCGTGCCGTCGATGACGGTATCGACCGTACCTCCCACCGAGGAGACGATCGCCGGGACGCCGGCGGCCCCGGCCTCCAGCGCCACGATGCCCAACCCCTCCCCCTGCGGGTGGTCGCCGCGACGGAACCGGCTGACGCTCACGGCGACGCCGGCCTCCGCGTACTCGCGGCGCAGCGCATCGTCGTCGAGTGGCCCCAGGCAGCGCACCATCGAGGTGAGACCCCGCCGCTGCACGAGGGCATCGAGCTGGCGGCGTGCCGGACCGTCACCGATCACCCGCAGCTCGACGTCGATGCTGCTCGCCGCCCGCTCAGCGGCCTCGATACAGGTGTCGATGCCCTTGTAGGCCAGGTCGTCGAGGCGGGCCACGACGACGATCCGCAGACCCGAGCCGTCCCGCTCGGGGCCCCTGGCGGTGAAGAACGAGTCGTCGAGCCCGCCGCCGAGCACCGGCCCCACCCGGACGCCAGGCTCGATCCTACGCAGCTCCGTGGCGGTGAACGACGAGATCGGCCACACCTGGGTGAGCGCCCGCCACATGCCGCGGGTGAACGGGGAGGAAGGCCCCCACACCTCGATCCCATACGCGACAGCGACCGCAGGCCGGCCGCGAAGCAGCTGCGGCCCCGCCAGCGGAGCGAACGAGAGGTGGCCGAGCACCACGACCTGCGGGCGGCTCCGGTGCCAGGTGGCGAGGGCCAGAGCGGCTGCTCTCGCCTTCGCCCTCGGTGTTCCGCCGGTCGGCTCCAGTTCGAGATCCAGGGTCTCGCACGGCCCGACCCGAGCCAGCGCATCGATCATCCAGCTCGAGTACCGCTGGATGCCCCCGACCCCATGGAGGTCGGAGCCGATGAAGAGCATGCGGGGCGGCCCGCTCACCACACCATCGCTGGGACGATCACCGACGATCCTCGACGCTCCGCAGGCCGCTTCCGGGGGGAATGCCACAGACTACGCTGGCACCCACATGGCCTCGAACGTCCCGAGTGGCGCCGCGCATCTCGAGCTCCGCGACTACCTGCGAATCCTCCAGCGCCGCAAGCTCGTCATCATCATCGTGACCGCCGTCTGCACGGCGGCGGCGTTGGTGCTGTCGTTCCTCCAGACCCCGCTCTACGCCGCCACAGCGAAGATCCTCATCCAGAAGCAGTCCCTGTCGACCGGCTTCGAACAGTCGAGCGGGCGGATCACCCCGGATCTCGCCGGGGAGATCGAGCAGCAGTTCTTCAACGGCCAGGCCGTTCGGGACCTCGCTCGTGACCGGCTCGGTTTCCCGGCGAACGCCTCAGCGTCGGTGGTCGGTCGGGGCGCGGTCCTGCAGGTCCGGGCGGTGAGCCCCGACGCGCAACGGGCCGCAGAGATCGCCAACGCGTACGCCCAGGCTTACATCGACGCTCGTCGCGAGGGCATGCTGCGCGAGTACCTGGCGACCGCTGAGGCCATACAAGGCAAGGTCGCCGACCTCGACGCCAAGATCGAGGAGCTCGACGCCCAGCTCGCTCGCCTGTCATCCAACTCGGATCGTGACGGTCAAGCCACCGAGGCCGCGGGCCTGCGGGTCCAGCGCGACTCGCTCATCACCCAGAAGGCGGCCCTCGAGAAGAGCCTCGACGAGGTCGAGGTCGGCGCAGATCTCGCCCGCGGCGGGGGTCCCGAGATCGTCGCTCCCGCGACCCCGCCCGAGCGACCGTTCCGTCCCAACCCACCCCGCGACGCGCTCGGAGGCCTGTTCCTCGGGGTGCTCCTGGGTGTCGCGGCGGCCCTGCTTCTCGAGTACCTCGACGACTCGATCAAAGGGGAAGCGGATCTCGCGGCGGCGACCGGTGGTGCCCCGGTGCTCGCCGTCATCCCCCGTGTCCCGGACTGGCGCAACCGCTCGGATGCGATGCTCGTCTCGCTCGAGCACCCGTCCTCGCCGACCGCCGAGGCCTATCGCACCCTGCGCACCTCGGTGCAGTTCGCGGGCCTGGACCGGCCGTTGCGCACCCTGCAGGTCACCAGCCCCCGCTCCCAGGACGGCAAGTCGACCACGGCCACCAACCTGGCGGTCGCCCTGGCCCGGGCAGGTCAGCGGGTGATCCTCATCGACTGCGACCTGCGGCGTCCACGGGTCCACGATTTCTTCGGGTTGTCGAACGCCGTGGGGTTCACCTCCGTGCTGGTGGGCGATGTCCCCCTGGTGAACGCCACCCAGGCGGTCCCCGGCCTCGATCGCTTGCGGGTCCTGGCGTCGGGCCCCACACCGGCAGATCCCTCGGAGCTGCTCTCGACCCGACGAGCGGTCGAGTTGATCAACTCGATCAAGGAGGCCTGCGACATCGTCGTGATCGACACGCCGCCGGTGCTGCCGGTGTCGGACGCGCTGGTGCTCTCCGACGTGATCGATGCGGTGATCGTCGTGGTGGCGGCCGGCTCGACGACCAAGAAAGAGACGCAACGAGCCTTCGAGCTCCTCCGCCAGGTGGACGCACCGGTGATCGGGGTGGTCATGAACGCTGGGCCCACCGAACGGGGGTATGGCTACGGGTACGGCTACTCGAGCGAGCTCGACCGACGCCAGCCGCGCTCGGCCAGGCGCGCTCGGCGAGTCGATGGCAACGGCCACCGTGACCATGCGGAGCGCTTCCCGGAGACGACCGCTCAGCCCTGAGCGGGACGCAGCCGGGCCAGCGAAACGACACCGGCCACCAGCTCACGGACGTCCTGCCGCCGGGGTACGCAGCGGCGGAGCACCCCACCGGTGACCGTGCGGCGGAGCCCGTGCAGGAGCAGCAGCGTCGTCGCCAGGTAGCCACCGAGCGACGCGAGGGCCGCACCGAGGATGCCGAGGCCGGGCAGCAGCCCCGCCAGGAGCACCGCGGTCGCCGCCAGCCCGCCGAGCTCGGCCCGCAGGACGTCACCCGGCCGACCGAGGCCACGGAAGCCCTCCTCGAGCACGAAGTTGGTGGCGAGCAAGCCGCTGCCGGCCACCAGGATCGCCGCCGGGCCGATCGCGGCCGAGAATGCTCCGCCGAAGAAGAGCGGCACCGCGAGCGGCGTCAGCCCCCCGACGGCGAACACGAGGCCGGCGGTCACCAGCACCGTGACCCGGATGCCGAGGAACAGCACCTGCTCACGGGTTTGCTCATCCGGCTCCGCCGCCAGGCGAGGGAACAGCACCACGCCGAGAGCATTGACGAGCGGGGTGACGAGCCCGGCCCAGGCGACGGCCACCACGTACAGGCCGAGCTCGTCGCTCGGTACGAACGCGGCCAGCAGGAGCTGATCGAGCCGCACGTTCAACCATTGCGGTATCGACGCCAACATCAGCGGCAGGCCGTAGCGCAACATCGGACCCCATGAGGTGACATCCACCCGGTAAGGCGGACGCACGATCGGGCGAGCCACGACCACCGAGACCCCGAAACTCAGCACCCACCCGCACAGGAAGCCGACGGTCACGAAGCCGGGTGAGCGGTTGCCGGTCGCGATCGCGGACACCACCACGACGACCCACAGCAGCGAAGGCAGGAGGCGCACGACGTTCCAACGGGTGAAGCTCGACAGGCCTCGGAGCGCCTGACCGGGCTGGTTGGCCACGGCGTAGAGGGGAACGAACAGCAGGAACAGACGCGCCAGCCCGACCGTGGCCGACGATTGCGAGGCGAGGAGCAGGGGCATCGCCACCCAGCCGACGGCCACCACCGGGAGGGCCGTCAGCGTCGTGAGCACCGCGGCAGAGGTGGCGAAGGTGCCCGCCCGCTCGGGTCGCCGGGCGGAGAAGTAGACCACGGCATCGGTGGTGCCGAGTACGGCAACGGTCGCCAGCAGGAAGCCCCAGAGCTGGATCGCGGCCACCTCACCGCGACCGGCCGGCCCGAGTGACCTGGCCAGCAGGACCCCGCTGGCGGCGTTGAGCCCGGCGAGGGTCACGTTCGCCGCAGCGGTCACGCCCACACCGAGACGGGCACCACCCGTCATCGGGCAGCGCCCCACCCGCCGGACTGGCTCGCTGACCACGGCACCGTCCCGAGAGGGGCTCCGGCCGGCATCGGCGAGACCGTAGCAGGGCTCCGGCCCCGCTCCGGCGGGTCTCCGTCCCGGGTCCCATCGGCACCGTGGCGGATCCGTCGACCACGGAAAGGCTGGACACGGCACCACCGGCAGGTCACACTGGTGCAGTTCGTGTCAATGGCGGGACGCGACTGAACCGCCCGACAGACGGAGGACCACACCCCGATGCGAGTTCTGCGGACCACCCGTCTTCTCTTGGCGATGTTCCTCGCGGGCTTGGTCGTCGTCGCCGCTGCCCCGGTGGTGCAGGCGCAGCAAGGCTACGCAGGCGGTTCGACCCTCACGGTCAGCAACCCTGCACCGGCCTGCGGGAGCTCGGTCACGTTGACGGGCACGGGCTTCAAGCCCAACGCCGTTGTGACCTTGACCCAGGAGGGCGGGGGCACCATCGGCACGGTCACCACCGATGCCAACGGGACCTTCTCCTTCGTGTGGACCATCCCCGAGCCGTGCACGGCCGGGACCGTCGTCATCCAGGCCAGTGACGGCACCACCGTCCTCAGCGTGTCGATCACCATCGGCGGCACCACGGCGCAGACCACCGGTACGACGACGCTGCCGCGGACGGGCTCCGACAACGGCAACCTGCTCCGAGCCGGGATCCTGCTGGTCGCCGCCGGTGGCCTGCTGGTCCTCGCCACCCGCAAGCGCGCCACCGCCAAGGTCGGCAGCGACGCCTGATCACACCCGCCGCTGAAGCAGCCGCCGGTCAGCGGCGGAGCAGGTCCTTGGCGATGTGGGTGATCTGGATCTCGTCGGTGCCCGCGTAGATCTGCAGGACCTTGGCGTCCCGGGCCAGCTGCTCCACCTTGAACTCGGCCATGTAGCCGTTGCCGCCGAAGAGCTGCACCGCCTCCATCGCCACCTCCACCGCGGCGCGCGCCGCGTACAGCTTCATCGCCGAGGCCTCGGCCAGCGTGAGCCCCCGTCCCGCCTGGCTCATCTCGATGTAGCGGAACACGAGGTTCTGCACGTTGAGCCGGTGGACCTCCATGCGTGCCAGCTTCTCCTGGATGAGCTGGAAGTTGCCGATCGGCTGGCCGAACTGCACCCGGTTCTTCGCGTACTCCACCGACACCTCGAGGCACTGCTCGATGATCCCGAGGGCCATGGCCGCCACTCCGGAGCGTTCCATGGAGAAGGTGTCCTTGGCTCCTTCGCGCCCCCCGGAGGGCACGTCCTCGGTCTCCCCGATGAGCCGGTCGATGCCCACCCGCACGTCCGAGAGGAACAGCTCGCCCGTCGGGGAGCTGTGCAACCCCATCTTGCGGAGCGGCTTGGACTGCTCGAGACCCGGCATGCCACGGTCGAGCACGAACGAGAGGATCTTGCGCTCCTCGGGCGGGTTGCCCTCATCCAGCTTGCAGATGAACACGATGGTGTCCGCGTAGGGGCCGTTGGTGATGAACGTCTTCGAACCGTTCAACACGTACTCCGAGCCGTCACGGCGGGCCGTCGACTTCATCGAGCCGAACGCGTCCGACCCGGAGTTGGGCTCCGTGATCGCCCAGGCACCGATCTTCTCCAGCGTGAGCAGCTCGGGCACCCAGCGCTCCTTCTGGCGGATGGTGCCCCGGCTGCTGATGGCCGCTGCGGTGAGACCCATCGACACCCCCATTGCCGTGACCATGCCGGGTGAGTAGCGGCACAGCTCGATGATCGGGATCATGGTGAACGACGGGTCGGTGCCCCCATCCCGAGCTGGCTTCTCCGGAACGGGCTCGCCCTTGGCCCGGGCCTCTTCGACCCGGCGCTCGAACTCGATCCGCTTCTTGAAGCTCTCGCGAGCGACGACGTCCATCCCGAAGGTGGCGAACAGCTTGCGGAGGATGTCATAGGGCGGGAGGTCGCCGTGTTCGAGCTGATCGTGCACCGGCACGATCTCCTTCTCGATGAACTGCCGGACCGCATCGCGCAGCATCAGCTGCTCGTCGCTCCACTCGAACACGCTGCCCCCTTCCTCGGTCTCTGGCCGAGACCCTCCGATCGATGTGCCGTGCACCCGGACCGCAACACCGTAGGGGACGAGCTGGACGGCTCCAATCCGGCAGCTGGAGCCGGCAGGTCACGTCCACCGGACGCGTCCCGGCCGACCCGCCATCATGCGTCCCCGGGCGGCGGGACCCCACTGCTAGCGTCCTGGTTCCCATGGCGCCGCCCACGGCAACGGCCACCGCCACCGACCGAGCGTCGATCGTCCGATCCCGACGTCGGTCCCTGGACCGCCGGATCGTACGTGCGGTCACCGCGGCTGCGGCCCTCGCCGCGGTCGCCGCCGGAGGTGAGGCCACCGGGCTCGCGGTGGTCGACGCGCTGTGGCGGGCCACTCTGGCGGCGGTGGTCACCGCCGCCGCGTCCCGATCACGCCGGTGGTCCTGGTTGTGGATGGCCGGGCTCGCCACTGCCGCCGCGGTCGGCTCCCCTGCCCTGATCCCCGGCTCGGCCGCGCTCGCCCTGGCACTCGTCGGGGTCTTCCAGGACCGCCGCAACCGGGTGCTCGGAGCATGCATCGGGGCGCTCACGATCCAGGCTCTGCTCCGGCTCCCCGACCTCGGCTTCCATGGCCTGACCGCCCTGGTGACGGCGTCGGCCGTCGCACCCGCGCTGTGGTCGGGCTACGACCGCAGCCAGCGCTCGGCGCAACAGCGGATCCTCCGGGCCCTCGCCGGGAGTGCGCTGGTGGTCTTCGTGCTCCTCGTCGGCCTGGCGATCGCCATGATCAACGCCCGCAACGAGCTCCAGCGCGGGGTGTCCTCGGCCCGGGCAGGCCTGGAGATGATCCGTGCGGGTGACCACGAGCAGGCCGCCGCCCGGTTCGAGCGCGCCGCCTCGGCGTTCTCCTCCGCGCACGACGCCCTCTCCTCGCCATGGAGCCAGCCCGCCCGGGCGCTCCCGCTCGTCTCCCAGCAGGTCGACGCCCTGGCCGGGATGTCGGAAGCGGGTGACGAGCTGGCCCGATCGGCTTCACGGATGGCCATCAGCGCCCCTTACCACCAGCTACGCGCCAAGCGGGGCACCATCGACCTGGAGCTCGTGCGGGCCATGCAGCAGCCCGTCGAGGACTCGACCGAGGCGCTGCGGTCGGCCCGAGAGCGGGTGGCGTCGGTGCGATCCCCGTGGCTGGTCCCGCCGATCGGGTCCGAGCTCGACGAGTTCGCCTCGGACATCGACCGGTCGTTGCCGCAAGCCGAGCTGGCGTCGGAGGGCCTGCGGGTCGCGCCGCGCCTGCTCGGCGGGGAGGGGCGACGGCGGTATCTCCTCCTGTTCACCAGCCCGGCCGAGACCCGGTTCCTCGGTGGCTTCGTGGGCTCCTACGGCGTACTCACCGCGCTCGATGGGGAGTTGACCCTCGAGCGTTCGGGTGCGTCGGCGGACCTGAGCGCCGGGCCCGGCGACGAGTTCGATCTGGAGGGCTTCGAGGAGACCCTCGTCCGGTACGGCAGGTACCAGCCACAACGGTTCGTGCAGAACCTCACCGTGTCGCCCGACCTGCCGACGGACGCCGCGCTCGCCCGCGCCGTGTTCCCGCAGACGCTCGGAGGGGAGCCCATCGACGGGGTACTCGTGGCCGACCCGTTCGCGATCGCCGCGCTCCTCGAGCTCACCGGTCCGGTTCCGGTGGAGGGACTCGACACCCCCCTCGATTCGACCAATGCCGCCCGCTACCTGCTCGACGGCCAGTACCAGCGCTTCGAAGGCGATCTCGACGCGCGCCGCGATCGCTTGGCCGCCGCGGCCCGAGCGACCTTCGACGCCCTCCTCGAAACCGATCTCCCCGGACCCCGTCGACTCGGTGAAGTGCTCGGCCCGATGGTCCAGCAGAAGCGGCTGCTGTTGTGGACCTTCGACGATGCCGAGCAGGCGTTCCTCGAGCACCTGGGTGCCGCCGGGCGTTTCAGCCCCCCCGACCACAGCGACTACCTGTCGGTGCGGGTCGCGAACGCCAACGCCAACAAGATCGATGCGTACCTGCACCGGATCATCGACTACGACGTGCGATTCGATCCCGGCACGGGCCAGCTCTCGGCGAGGCTGACCGTGGAGCTGGTCAACGACGCACCGGGCTCGGGCCTGCCCCCGTACGTCATCGGCAACCATCGGGGTGAACCACCCGGAACCAACACCACCTACCTGTCCCTCTACACCCCGTCCCGGGTGGTCGGGGCCACCATCGATGGCCGGTCGCTGGCCCTCGAACCGCAGAGGGAGCTCGGGGGAACGGTCTGGTCGGCATTGGTCTCGGTGCCGCCGCAGAGCCGGACGACCCTCCGGTTCCAGCTCGAGGGCCAGCTGCCCGGCGGGACGACCTACCAGCTCGCGGCGCTCAGCCAGCCGCTCGCCCACCCCGATCTCCTGCGAGTTCGGCTGGGCTCTGCCGACGGCGCCTTCGAGGTCCGGGAGGGGGAAGGCCTGGAGGTCCGCGATGGTTCGGCCTCGGGCGAGCTGATCTGGTCGGCGGATCGGTGGTTGCGTGCCGGCTTCCGCCGGCGTTGACGGGGTGAGGTGGGGGGACCCGACGGTGAAGGCGGAGTGCTTCTCCCAGATGTCAGACTGGGCTGCCCGTACGGGCTGCCCCACACCAGGAGTTCGCACTGCACGTTGCGGAGGATCTGCACACCATGAGCCGGGATAGCCGTGGCGCTCGCTGAGGTCGAGGCCCCCCCGGAACGACCACGACCGGGGCGTGAGCCCGCCCTCGGCGCGGCACGGAGGCGAGCGCAGCTTCCCTACTTCCCCGCGCTGGACGGGCTCCGAGGGTTGGCCGTCGCCGCCGTGCTGGCCTTCCACGGAGGCTTCAGCTGGATGGTCGGCGGCTTCCTCGGGGTGTCGACGTTCTTCACCCTCTCGGGGTTCCTGATCACCTCGCTGCTGCTGGCGGAGCGCGGTGGCCGCGGCGCGCTCGACCTCCGGGCCTTCTGGGCCCGCCGCTTCCGCCGGTTGATGCCGGCTGCGCTGGCCTGCCTCGCGTTCGTCATCCTCTTCGGCGTCTTCGCCGCGGACCCCACGCAGCGACGCAACCTCGCGGGCGACGAGTTGTCGGCCTTGGCGTACGTCGCGAACTGGCGGTTCATCCTCGCGGACAGCTCCTATGCCGACCTGTTCGCCGCGCCCTCGCCCGTGCTGCACTTCTGGAGCATCGCGATCGAGGAACAGTTCTACCTGGTCCTGCCCGTGCTGTTGGGAGGGCTGTTCACGCTCGGAGCGATGGCCAAGACCTCCGAAGATCCGAAACGTCGGTACTGGCTGATGCGAATCCGGCACTACTACCGGGGGCTCACGGCGGGGATCATCGGCGCGCTCGCCGTGGTGTCGTTCTGCCTCGTCCGCTTCGGCGGCTTCAGTGTCGACCGGATCTACTTCGGTACGGACACCCGGGCCAGCGAGCTGCTGGTCGGTGGCCTGCTCGCTGTGGTGCTGTTCCACGCGCCGGTCACCGCCCGCCTGGCTCGGCCGGGTGCCGTGCGCTCGGCGGCGGCCGGCTTCGGGGTCCTGGCACTCATCGCCGTGGCGGTGCTGTGGGTCCGTACACCCCAGACCAGCAGCTGGCTGTACGAGGGCGGCTTCACCCTCTACGCGGCGATCTCGGCGTTGGTGGTCCTGGCTGCGATCCTCCCAGCCGGCCCCGTCCCGAAGCTGCTCGCGATCGCCCCGATCCGGCATCTCGGTCGCATCTCCTACGGCGTGTACCTCTACCACTGGCCGGTCTTCCTCTGGGTCCGGCAGGAGACGACCCTCGGGCTGTGGCCCCGGTTCGCGTTGAGCGTGGCGATCACCCTGGTGATGGCCGAGCTGTCGTTCCGCTACCTCGAGACCCCGATCCGCGAAGGACGGGGGCTGCTCGACGTACGGCCGATCCGGTTGGTCCCCTACGTCGTACCCGCGATCGTGGTGGCGGTCCTCGCCGTGAGCTTGACGGCTCCCAAGTCGACCCTCAACTTCGGGACCGTCCCGTTCGACTACGACACCGCCGCAGCCCGAGACGAAGGAAACCCGGGAACGACGACGCCGCCACCGCCCAGCGTGGCCTTCTTCGGTGACTCGACCGCCATCACGACCGGATGGGGGGTCGGCGCCTACCTCCAGGGAACCGGTGCCGGCAGCAACGTCGAGGGCTATGCCGGGCTCGGCTGCAGCGTGATCCGCACCGACGAGCGGCGCATCGAAGGCGTCGTCGACCGATCGAAACCCAACTGCCTCGACTGGGAGCACCTCTGGGGCGAGAAGATCACCCGAGGAAGGCCCGACGTCGCCGTCGTGCAGATCGGGCCCTGGGATATCGCGGACCGCAAGGTGCCAGGTGCCGACGGCTGGCGATCCCCGGGCGATCCCCGCTTCGACGAGTTCGCGCTCTCGGAGATGGTCCATGCCGTTGACGTCCTCTCTGCGCAGGGAGCGTTGGTGGTCTGGCTCACCAGCCCACTGCCCGGGCGAGCCGCGACCATCGATGACAAGCCCGGTTGGGACGCGTCCGCACGTATGACGGCGTTGAATGCGATCATTGAGCGTTTGCCGGACCGGCGGCCCGGCAAGGTCGAGGTGGTCGATCTCGCCGGCTGGTTCCGGTCGCTCAGCGCGGACGAGGACGCTCGACTCCGGCCGGACGGGATCCACCTCACGATGGAGACCTCCCGCGAGGCGGCCGACTCGTTCATCGCCGGCGCGATCATCGACGCCTGGCGAGGGTGGTGGGAAGCACGCCAGGAGGGCGGCGCCCAGCAGCCTCCCAGCATCACTCAGCCCCCCACGCCGGTCGCGCCCGTCTCGGTGGTCGTGGTCGGCGACGGCACCGCCGAGCAGATCGCGGGGGGCTTGAGCGGCTGGGCGGAGGCAAACGGCGGTATCAGGGTGCGCTATTCGGGTGCCCCGACCTGCGGCATCGGCCGGCAAGGAACCCGTCGGGACCCGGTGACCAACGCCGAGGAGGCGCTACCGGCCGACTGCACCAACTGGGAAGAACGCTTCCCGTTGGTGCTCGCCGGCACCCCTGCGGACGTCGTCGTGGCCCACACGGGACTGTGGGACGTGGTCGACCGCAGCCTCGACCCCGGCGTGTGGCGGACAGTCAACGACGACACCTACGACCTCTACCTGCTCGGTGAGCTGCTCGCCGCGTCAGATCGCCTACACGTGAACGGGGCCCGTGTCGTCTGGCTCCTCACCCCGCACGTCGATCCTGGCCGCGCGGCAGATGGCACCCCAGGAGCGCGACCGGCGTCGGAGCCGGAGCGGATCGACCGCCTCAACGACCTCCTCCGCGAGGTGGCGGCCAAACGCGACTTCGTGACCGTGCTCGACTACGCGGCACAGGCACGGTCGTGGCCCGGTGGCGAGTTCGACCCCCGGATGCGCGCGGACGGTGTGGGACTCACCGCCGAAGGGGTGCGCTCCATCGCCGACTGGCTCGCGCCGCAGCTGATCGATCTGGTACGGCCAGCCGGCACTGGAGCACGTTGAACGTGCACGTCCAGGCCTACGACTTCGTCGCCCGCCACGCGACGGGGACCGCGGGGGCACGAGTCCTCGAGCTCGGCAGCCTCGACATCAACGGGAGTGTGCGTCCCCTCTTCGCCGGTGCCCGCAGCTACCACGGCGTCGACCTCGCCCCGGGACCGGGGGTCGACGAGGTGGCAGACGCCGCGGACTGGCGGGCTCCAGGATCCTTCGACGTGGTCGTGACCACCGAGGTGCTCGAGCACGCAGCCCGCTGGCGCGACATCCTCTCCAACGCGTGGGAGGCGCTCGTTCCCGGTGGGAGGCTGATCGTCACCTGCGCGACAGACCCCCGCCCACCTCACAGCGCGATCGACGGCTGGGCGCTGCGGGAAGGCGAGTGGTACGAGAACGTCTCGCCGACCCAGCTGCGGGCGCTGCTCGACAGGTGGGGGGCGAGCTGCTGGACGCTCGAAGTGGCGCTCGATCGCGGCGATCTCTACCTGCGCGCCGACAAGCCCTGAGTTCCAGCCCGCGCCAAGGCCTCAGAGTTCACCGGTCAGCTCGGTGAGCACGACATCCGCGATGCGCTCGGCGGCGTGCCCGTCCCACAGCGCTGGGCGCTGCGCCGGCACCCCGTGCTGCAACACCCGCTCCACCTCGGCCACGATCACCTGCGGTTCACGCCCGATGACCCGGTTGGTGCCCTCCTCGACCGTGATCGGCCGCTCAGTGCTGTCTCGCAGGGTGAGGCATGGCACGCCAAGCACGGTCGTCTCCTCCTGCACCCCGCCAGAGTCCGTGAGGACCACCGCGGCGGCCGCTTCCAGGGCCACGAAATCCAGATAGCCGAGCGGGTCGAGGAGCCGGATGCCGGGTGCCACCCCGATCTCGTCGACCACCGCTCGGGCCCGGGGATGGACCGGGAACACGACGGGCAGCTGCCTCGACACGCTCGCCAGCGCGGCGAGGAGCCCGCGCAACACGCCCGGGTCGTCGACGTTCGCCGGGCGGTGCAGCGTGACCAGCGCGTAGCCCCCGCGGTCCAGGCCGAGCCGGTCGAGCACCGGCCGGTGGCGCGCGCGATCGAGATTTCCGAGCAGGGTGTCGATCATCACGTTGCCGACCAGGTGGATCTGCGAAGGCGTGTGTCCCTCGGCGCGGAGGTTGTCGACCGCGTCGGGGGACGGAGCGAACAGGACGTCACTCAACCGGTCGGTGACGATCCGGTTGATCTCCTCGGGCATCGATCGGTCGCCACTGCGCAGGCCGGCTTCGACATGTGCCAGGCGCACCCTCGCCTTGGCCGAGACGAGCGCGGCGGCCATGGTGGAGTTCACGTCGCCGACCACGATCATCATCTCCGGCGCCAGCTCGGCCACCACCGGCTCGAGGGCCAGCATGACCCCCGCGGTCTGCTGCGCATGGGTGCCCGAGCCCACACCGAGGTGCAGATCCGGCGCCCGCAGACCCAGTTCGTCGAAGAAGACGTCGCTCAGCAAAGGGTCGTAGTGCTGCCCGGTGTGCACCAGGTGCACACCGATGCCGCGAGCCTCGAGCGCGTCGAGCACCGGCTTGACCTTCATGAAGTTCGGGCGCGCCGCGGCGACGCACATGACCTTCACGTCAACCGAACCGCAACCACGTGCCGTCGATCGCCACCTGGCCCACTCCGGGGTGACTCCAGTCGCACACCCCATCGGGAAAGATGGCCTCCAGCCTCCGGCGCTGGAGGTTGCTGAGCTCGACCCCGTACAAGCCTGGATCAACCGGCACCAGGCGGCATTTCCCGATGTCGTTGACCAGCGGCGCGCCCGCAGCACGCCGTGGATCACCCTTGACCGGGTAGGCACGGGTGCAGGGGTTGTCCTCGTCGTTCACGCCCGCACCGCTGAGTCGCTCGCCGTCCGGTAGGACGCAGCTGTCCACCGCAGCGGCGGGGCGGTTGGCGGCCAGCTTCTCGGACCACGATCGTTCCGAGGTGTCGGCGCCCGCCCTCGTCAACCACTCATCCAGTACGCCTACCGCGTCGGCTCCCTGCTTGACGGCCCCGATCAGCGTCTGAGCCAACGCGCCCGTGCCGGGCACGGTCCAGAGCACCAGGTTGGGGTCCAACGCACCGTCGGGACCACGGAGCCGCTCCCGGATGGCGAAGAGCCGTTGCCGGTCGTGGATGTCGCCCTGGTCGTCGGTGTAGACGTTGGTGAGGATGATCGGAACGTCCCACAGGCCCTGGCCGCTCAACACCTGACCGGTCGCGTAGGCAACCCGCATGTCTTCTTCGGTCGCCGCCATCCGCCGGGGCACGATCCGACCGTCGATGTCGTAGCCCCCGATGTGCTCGTTCAAATCAAGGAACTGATCAACCGTGATCACGCCGCCCCGCAGGGCTTCGAGGCCGTACTGGACACCGGTGTTGTCCAGCGGTCGACGGGCGAAACCGGTGACGGGATCGCGGCCGTAGATGTTGACATTGCTGTCCTGGAAGGTGCAGCGGACCCCGCCGGGATTGCGTTCGGGGTCGTAAATCCTGCTCGGGTCCAGCTCGGCCGAGCAGCCACGGGTGGGGTCGAGGAGCTGGAGGAACGCGTTCACCCACAGATCGCAGGTGCCGGTCGTTCGATGCCCGTTGATGGCGGCGCGCTGTGTATCGCTGAGGCGGGCACCTTCGGCGGTGCGGTAGTAGTGATCAAGCAGCCCGCAATCCGTGACCCCCGGCGCGATGCTCGCCGCATCCGGGAACGGGACAGTGGGCGCGAGCGCATCGAGAATGCCGGGATAGTTCTGCGCGATCTGGAGTTGCTGGATCGCGCCCCCGGACCCTCCCTCGCCGATCGTGAATCGCGGCAACCCGTAACGCTCGATGAAATGCTCTTTCACCATCAGCGCCACCTCTGCGGACACCACCGAGTTGCAGAGGTTCTGGAAGGTGTTGAGGCTCGACGTCACCACCGCATAGCCCCTCGACAGCAGGCTCGGGTCCGTCGCTTCGACCAGCGAGCGACCCTGGCTGTAGGTGCTCCCACAGCCCCCGCCGAAGCGGTAGACCAGCCTGCGGTTCCAGCTCTCGCGGGGGATCGCGATCGTGTAGGCGGAGCGCCCGAGGACGCCCCGCTCGACGATGGTGGCCACTCCATCGATCTCCTCCTGAGCCACCTGAGCAGGCGCCGAGCAGGCGGCATCGGTGGCCGGCCCGAGCCCGTTCTGCTCGGTGGTGCAGACGAAGGGCTCGAGCAACGGCCCCGAGAACAATGGTCCGGTGGTGGGGTGGTTGGTCACCACCAGTTCGGCGAGATCCCGCCCGCGAGCGGCACGGATCGTGCTGTCACCTTCGGGTAGGCCGGTGACCAGCCCGACGAGCTGGTCACCGTCGGAGGCGAAAGCGGCGGTCACGTCACGGCCATCCACTTCGACGACGATGTCGCCGAGATCCTGATCGCCCGCCCGGACGGCGACCAGGACGTCACCGCCGGTCACGTACTCGGGCCTGGTCGAGAGGGCCTCGATCCGCAGCGGGCTCGAATCGGCGACATCGGAACCTATCGATCCCGCGCCACCCGACCCGCTGGTGCAGCCGCCGAGAATCAGCGCGGACACCACGGCCACCAGCCAGCGGCGGTCTCGGTAGCCCTCACCCATCGGTCGTCTGCCGGCCGAGCCGCTCCCTGGCCTCCATCCAACCCTGGACCATCGTCGCGAAGTGCGCCGGGTTGTAGATGTCCTCCTCGTAGGACCACTTGCCGCGCCCCGCGTACTTCAGCAAGGTGAAGTTGTACGCCTGGTGCAAGGATCCATCACCCGGATCGGCCATGCGGTTCCACACCTGGCACACCACCCAACCCCGCTCCTCGTCGACCACGTGCCACTCGACCGGGAAGTGAGGCATCTCCCGGCCGGGGAACGACGACATGGTTTCGGTGATCCATCGCCGGATCGCCTCCCTCCCACCCATCGTGCCGTAGTGGTGCTCGACGTAGGTGGCGTCCTCCGTGAACAGGTCTGCCCAACCGTTCCAGTCACCGGTGGTGCCGGCAACGAGGGCTGCCCGCTGGTACTCCTCGAACGCCTGCTCGATCTCGTCCCGGCTCCATCGACCCATGTTCGAGGAGTCTTGCGCAGGCAGGCAGAGGCCGCTAGCTGCCCGTGAGGTCCAGCTCGGTGAGCACGTCGCGCAGGAGGGGGCCGACCCCCGGCGAGCGGTCATCGAACGTCGTGGCATCACCGATGATCTCCACCCCTGACAGGTCGAGTACCAGGCGTTCCTCTCGCCGTGCCACGCGCCAGGCCTGCGAGCCCAGCCCGTTGCGGACCTGCCAGAGCAGCGTACGAAGTCGGTGATTGCGCCGCGCGGGTGCGGCTACGGGCCAGAGCGCCTGGGCCAGCACCCTCGCCTCCACCCCCCGCTCCCTCGCCAGGGCGAGCACATAGACCGAGACCTCCGCGTGCCTGGTCAGGAAGACCACCCGCTGACCGCCGAGCTGGACCGAGGGTCGACCGATGAGCGTGATGTGCAGGCTGTCGCTCGAGCGGAAAAAGTCGTAGGCGGGGTCACCGTCGCTGCAGGACCGAGCCCGGGCGATCCACCATTGTCCGCGATCTCGCTCCGCTGCGGCCAGACCCGTGCAGATCCTCGCGATCCAGTAGCGGGCCTCCGCGGGCTCGACGAGGCCCAACGCCTCCTCGAACGCCACCCGCGCGGCAGGACGGTCGCCCGACCGCAGATGGGTCTCCCCCATCCCGACCAGGGCGCGCGCCCGTTCGAGGGGATTCGAGAGGTCCTCGGCCGCACGACCGAACCGTTCGATCGCGTCTTCGAAGCGTGCGAGCTCACGCAGTGCGGATGCCTCGGCCAGCACACTGAGGCTGGTCCACCAGCGGTCACCGATCGCCATGGCCTCCTCACGGGCCCGGTAACTGTCGGCGAGCGCGCGCTCGGGGTCCCATGCGGCGGTGAACTCGCCGCGCATGCACCGGGCCATCACCGCGTACCAGGGGGCCGACAGCTCGTCAGCCGTTGCGAGCGCCTGCGCGAACGCGGCGTCCGACTCCCGTCGGTGACCTCGGAGTGCCTCGAGCACCCCTCGCAGCGCACTGAGCAGTGGACCGTCGTTGCGGACTCCTCCGGTCGCGATCTCCTGCCAGATGCCGTCGGCTCGGTCGAGCTCCGCCTCGGCTCGGGCGAAATCGCCGAGGTTGAGGTCGTACAGCACGAGATAGACGAGCGGCACGAGCTGTGCCGGCCGATCGCCTACAGCCATCAGCTTCGACCAGGCTTCCTCAGCCCGGGCGATCGCTCCGTGGAGGTCACCTCTGCGGTATGCCTCGATGGAGAGGTGTGCGAGCACCGTCGCACCCAGCGGCACGCCGCCGTCGAGCAGATCCAGGCACCGCCTCCACCAGGCCAGTGCCTCGTCCAGCTCACCACGGGCGAAGGCCAGGTTGGCTCGCACGTTGGCCGCCACGCCCAGACCCTGCTTGTCTTGGTACTCGAGCAGCTGCTCCCAGGCTGCCTCCACGAGCTCGATGACCCGGGGGTGGCCCCGGTAGACGTCGTGGCAGGCGGCGGCGACGAGCAGGCCGGCGAAGGGACGTTCCTGGAGATCGAGATCCAGCAACTCGTCGAGCTGTGGTGCGAGCAACCGGGGAGCGCCGGTGGTCAGTACCTCGACCGCCATCTCCTCGAGGATCATCGCCGGTTCGTCGGATCCTCCGGCCGTGGTTGCGGACTGCACCTCCCCCATGTCTGATCCCGTCTCCTCCGTCGAGGCGCGTGCAGCCTCGTTCCCCCTGGTGACCACCGCGCACCGCCCACAGGCCGCACGGCACGCTGCCAGCTGGCCCTGGCTGTCGCCGGAGCCGCTGGTTGAACGACGGTTATAACCTCGCCAACCATCATGACGCAACCATCATCGGGCGCCAAGCACCGGGGCGGGGCTCGGCGGGCCGGAGGAGACGAGCAGGTTCAGGGCACGTCCATGAAGCTCGTGAAGCCGTACTTCTCGTGGGGTCCCAGAAAGAGGTATTCATGCAACCCGTACCCAACCTCGCCGGTCGACGACTCGAAGCGGGCCACGCAGTCCACGATCCCGAAGAAGCGCTCGCGGTCGGCCTCCACGTCGAGCGAGACCCCCTGCACGACGAGAGGCCCCTGCCACATGCCATGACGCCAGTCGGCGTCGAAGCCATACCCGGTCCCGATGCCGATGTGCGCCTCGAGCAGGTGGGTGACGTGGACATCGAATGCTCCCCCTGGTGCCTGAGGGAAGGAGATGACCGCAGAGTCGACCTCCCTGGTGCCGGGCCTGATCGACAGCTCGTGCTCCGGCCGCCCCAGCCACTCCGGCTCCCGAGTCGGATCGGCCCACACTCGAACCGCCTCGTCCATGACGCGCTGGCCGTTGGCCCACTCCTGCACGATGTAGAGGATCGAGTAGTCGTCGAACTGCATGGGCGCGTAGTTCCAGAGGTTGAAGAACAGCGGCTGGTCCGCGCGGATGCCCGCCGGCTCGGGCTCACCGACCGGGCGTACTCCCCATGAACGATCCCTGGTGCCCTTCCACCGGTCAGGGGTCACGGGGATGTCCTCCCCATCGACGTGGAGGATGCCGCTCCAGCATCCCGTCTGCGCCAGGCGCATGGTGTCGAACAGGACGCGACCGTGGAGCCTGATGTGATGGCGCGGCTCCTCGAAGGCGGGAATGGCGCCCTCCCAGACGAGATCGGCGGCGATCCCCCACTCGTTCGGTTCGAGCACGAAGCGCAGCCGGTGCAGCGGTTCGAGCACCTCGATCCTGAAGGGCCCGACCGTGGTGTCCATGCGATCGCCGAGCTCCTTCGATGCCCGCACGACCCGGTGCTCGGTGCCCCGTCGGAGCAGGCAGAACGCATCCTGCACCGCGAGGTTGGGGTACTGACCCATCCCCATCACCATGAACAGCTCTGCGCTCGAAGCGTGGAGGTTGAAGTAGTAGCGGTCGTAGAAGTTGCGATCGCTGGTGCCCACGTAGCGGACCGGCTCGGCGATCTGGTGGATCGGGTAGTCGTCAGCGGCTGAGAGCATCAGGTCTCCTCTGGTGATGTCGCGTCCCCGGCGTGCAGCGGCAAGTCGACCAGGAACCGGAGCGGGGTCGCAAGGACTGCACCGGCACCGCGATGACCCCACGATCGGGCACACCCGTGTTCGACGATGTGCGATGGACAGGAAAGAATGGGCGGACGGCGGGAAGATCCCACATCCGCGCCCGCCGGGGTGCAAGGCTGGCGCCCGCCTGCAACACAGCACGACGGAGGTCCAATGAATCGCAGGGAACTCGTGCTCGCACTCGCCGAGCGCAACGACACCGACCGCAAGACCGCAGAGGCGTTCCTCGCTTCCTTCGTCGATGTGGTCACCGAGACGGTCGCGACCGGCGAGCCGGTCTCCATCCCGGGCTTCGCGAAGTTCGCTCGGGTCGACCGTCCCGCCCGCATGGGTCGCAACCCCGCGACCGGCGAGACGATCCGCATCAAGGCCTCCCGCAAAGCGCGGATCACGCCTCTGAAGGCCTTCAAGGACGCCGTCAACACCGGCAAGGTGGCGAAGAAGGCGACCAAGAAGGCACCGGCGAAGCGGGCGGCGGCGAAGCGGGCTCCCGCCAAGAAGGCTCCCGCCAAGAAGGCCGCAGCCCGCCGCCGCTGACCAGGCCGGCGGAGGGCCGCCTCCCGTAGCGCTCGGAACGGCCCGCCCGCACAGCCACCCGTCATCCTTGCCGGCTGCACACCGGTTGCAGCCGGCAAGGGCGACGATCGCCGCGGCATACTGGCCGCGAGCGAAGGGGGCATGCGGCGCATGGGTACGCAGCGCACGCCGTGGTTGGCATCGTCCGCCGAGGAGCTGCTCGCCGGCGCGACGCAGCGCACCCCTCTCGATCCGAGCGACGGCAAATCCGGGTCGCGCTTCGAGCGGGTGGTGATCGGCGGCCAGCCCTACTTCGTGAAGTCGCTCTCCTATGAGCGCGACTGGATCATGCGGGTCACCGGTGATCGCGACCACCGCCCGTTGCTCGTCTGGCGGCACGGGATCATGGCCGCGGCCCCCGCGTGCATCGACCACACCGTGGTGGGCATGGCGATCGACAGCGAAGGCGAGGCGTGCGAGCTCACGGTCCTCATGCACGACGTCGGTCCGTGGCTGGTACCGGAGGGCGACGGTCCAGTGGCGCTCGCCCAGCACCTCGGGTTCCTCGATCACCTCGCCGAGCTCTCGGCGACCTTCTGGGGCTGGCAGGACCACATCGGGCTGACACCGCTGGAGCACCGATTCCGGTTCTTCGCACCGGACAACATCGCCCCTGAACTGGCACGACCCGAGGTCCCGGTCCCGTTGCGGATCGCTGCGCAGGGATGGGAGCAGCTCCCTCGACGGGCGCCGGAGCTCCACGAGCTGGTGCGAGCGATCCACGACGATACCGGGCCACTCGCCGCGGCCTTGCGGCAGACGCCCTCGACCTTCCTGCACGGGGACTGGAAGATGGGCAACCTCGGTACGCATCCTGACGGCCGGACGATCCTGCTGGACTGGGCCTACCCGGGCTCGGGCCCGGCCTGCTACGACCTCGCCTGGTACCTGGCGCTCAACCGGGCGCGTCTTCCTCAACCCAAGGAAGACGCGATCAGCGTCTTCCAGGACGCGCTCGAGCGGCAGGGCATCGAGACGGCGGGATGGTTCGACGCGCAGCTCGAGCTGAGCCTCCTGGCCATCATGGCGACGTTCGCATGGGAGAAGGCCGTCGGAGAGGAAGCCGAGCTGCGTTGGTGGGAGGCGGCCGCCCGCCGGGGTGCCCGGTGGCTGCGGTGACCGGGTCGGGTCTCCGCCCCGATCACCACGGGAGCGTCGCGGCCCGGGCAGGGTCGGAAGGCGCCTCGCTCGTCTATCACCCACTCGCCGAGTCCCTCGTGGCCCGATGCCCCGACCTGCTCGTCGACCGCCTGGTCGCCGATGTGGGCACCGATACCGGCGCGTGCACCGACGTGCTCCTCGGGAGCGAGGGTGATCGCGACCGACTTCAGCGAAGACATGCTCCGCATCGCGCTGAGCCGGCGGCCGCCCACGGCCGTTGCCGACATGCGAGCGCTGCCCATCCGCTCACAGGCCCTCGACGCGGTGTTCGCGGCCTTTGTGCTCAACCACCTCGACAACTCACACGCGGGCCTCGTCGAGCTGCGACGGGCCGTTGGGCCGGGCGGTGCGGTGCTGGCCGATGTGTTCTCCTCGCGATCGCGCCACGAAGCGAGGGATGCCATCGACGCCGTCGCGATGGCGGCGGGATGGGAGCCTCCCCGCTGGTACGTGGCTCTCAAGGAATCCGCAGCTCCCCTGCTCGGCTCCGCCGGTCGCATGGTGCAGGCCGCGCGGGATGCCGGCCTCGACGTGCTTCGGGTTGAGGAGACCGAGGTCGACATCGGTCAAGAGCCGGAGCAATTGGTCGCCTACCGCCTCGGCCAGGCACATCTCGCAGCCTTCGTCGCCGGGCTCCCACGCTCCTCCAGACATCGTCTGGTGTGGAAGGCCACCGCCGCCGCGACAGAAGTCATGTCGCCGTACCGCCCCTTGGTGGTGTTCCTGGTCGCCCGAGCACCGCGATGAGCGCGAGGAGCACCCAGGTGCCTCGAGGGCCGGGACCCCACGGAACCCGACTCTCTCGCCTCGGCGAGGCACCTACCCGGTGCGGAATCCACAGAACACCCCCACCATCACCTAGTGTCCGCGGCGACCGCGCGACCCGAGGCTGACGATGACCACACCGAACCTCTCCGGAGCTGGCTACGACACGTTTCGCACGCTGCGCTTCGAGCGCCCCGCCGATGGGATCCTGCGGGTCGTCCTCGATGCCCCCAACCTCAACGCAGTCGGCCCCGCCATGCATCGGGAGCTCGCCGACGTCTGGATCACCGTGGATCGCGATCCCGACACCAGGGTCGTGCTCGTCGAGGGTGCCGGACGAGCTTTCTCCGCTGGAGGGAGCTTCGATCTCGTCGAGTCGTTGCTCGAGGACTACGCGGCGCGGACTCGGGTCCTGCGCGAGGCTCGGGACATCGTGTTCAACGTGATCAACTGCTCGAAACCGATCGTCTCGGCGATCCACGGGCCCGCGGTCGGTGCGGGCCTCGTTGTGGCGTTGCTCGCCGACATCAGCGTGGCCGCCCGCACCGCCAGGATCATCGACGGGCACACCCGGCTGGGCGTTGCCGCCGGTGATCACGCCGCGATCTGCTGGCCGCTCCTGTGCGGCATGGCGAAGGCGAAGTACCACCTCCTGACGTGTGAACCGCTGACCGGTGAAGAGGCCGAACGCATCGGGTTGGTGTCGCTGTGCGTCGACGACGAGAAGCTCCACGATCGGGCGATCGAGATCGCGACCTCGCTGGCTCTCGGTGCGCAGAGCGCGATCCGTTGGACGAAGCACACGCTGAATCACTGGTACCGGATGCTCGGCCCGGTCTTCGACGCATCACTCGCCTACGAGTTCTACGGCTTCGCCGGCCCCGACGCCGCTGAAGGCCTCGCGGCTCATCGTGAGAAGCGGGCCCCGCGGTTCACGGGACCCACCAGCGAATGACGATCAGTCACCCCCCGAGCGGGGCAGACGCTGTTCCCGTCGTTCGAACTCGGCCAGCTCGTCGACGACCATCTGGCGTGAGCGCGTCCCAGGTGTGTGGTACGCGGCCCGGCCGACCATGTGGACGCCGACGGGCGCGGTGAGGAACTGCAGCGCGACGACGAGCAGGAGCCGGGCAGCGTCAGAGAGATCGGACGCGACCAGCGCCGCGCCACCGGCAACGAGCACCAGGCCGAGGGTCGCGGGCTTCGTAGCCGCGTGCATCCGGGAGAACAGGTCACCGAACCGCACGACGCCGATCGCCGCGATCAGGGCGAGCACCGAGCCGAGCACCATCGCTGCACCGGCCACGATCTCGATCATCTCAGGCTCCTCGCCGTTCGATGAATCGTGCCACCGTGGTCGTGCCCAGGAAGCCGAGCACCGCGACGACCAGCATCACCGAGAGGAACGCGCCCGAATTCGTGCGAGCTGCTTCGACGGCCAAGCCGAGCACCAGGATGGTGATCAGCAGGTCCGTCGCGACGATGCGGTCCGCGAGGCTGGGGCCGCGCACCAGCCGTACGACGGCCAGCGAGGCCGCCAGCACGAGCAGCCCGAATGAGATGTTTGCCGCCAACGTCATCGCTCCTCTCCCACGGCTCGTCTGACCAGGTGCTCGAATCGCTGCACACGCGCCCGCACGTCGATCGTCTCCCGAGCGGTCAACGCGTGGACGAACAGCGTGGCCGACGGCTCGTCTACATCGACGGTGAGCGTTCCGGGCGTGAGGCTCGTGATGTTCGCGACGATGAACAGCACCACCGAGGACCTGGTGCGCAGTGGAACGGCCACGACGCCCTGGTACGCGGGACCGGGCCGGAGAACGAGGAGCGCGACCTCCAGCGTGGAGACGATCAGTGCCCAGGCGAATGCCGCGGCCAGCCTGGCCGTCGCCAGCGGACGGATGTGGACCGGCGCCGGTCTGCTCCCGAGCGGAAAGGCGATCAGCAGGCCCGCTGCGGCCAGAACCCCCGACAGCAGGTTCGCGAGACTGACCTCACCCCAGAGTGCGAGCCAGACGACGACCAGCCACACCATGACGCCAGCCGGCCCCAGCCACGTCGGTGTCCGCCTGGGACCACCCCCTGCCGAGGGCCTCATCGCTCCATCACCACCGTCACGTAGCCGTCAGGATCGAGCAGCTGCGCTCCGGCGCGGACGCTGAGGTCCCACAGGGGCCCGGCGCACAGCGCGATCAGCAGGGTGACCGCGACCAGCCCTGCGCTCGACACGTACAGCAGCCGTGGCACCGGCCCACCGTCGGTGGCCTCAGGGTGGTCGGGCACGCCCCAGAAGACACCGCTCCAGATCTTCACCATCGAGAACAGCGTGAACACGCTGACGACGAGGCTCACGGCGACGATCGCCCACGAATGGGCGTCGAAGCCTGCCTCGACGAGGGCCAGCTTGCCCACGAAGCCGGAGAACGGCGGCAGCCCGGCCAGGCTGAGTGCCGCCAGGCCGAAGAGAGCGGCGATCAGCGGGGCCTTGTGGACCATGCCACCCACCCGGTCGAGAGCCGTGGTGCCGGTGCGCTGCTCGATCAGCCCGCCCACGAGGAACAGGCTGGTCTTCACCGGGATCTGGTGCAGCATGAACAGCACGGTTGCCGCCGCGCCGGCGACCGTGAACAGCGCGAAGCCGAAGATCATGTAGCCGATCTGGCTGACGATGTGGAAGCTGAGGATGCGCTTCATGTCGTTCTGTGCGATGGCACCCAGCACCCCGACGATCATCGTCGCCGCCGCGATGGCCAGCAGCACCCAGGTCGGCGTCTGGCCCGGGAAGAGCAGCGTCTGCGTGCGGACGATCGCGTACACGCCGACCTTCGTGAGCAGACCGGCGAAGATGGCGGTGACGGAGGTCCGTGCAGTCGGATACGAGTCCGGCAGCCAGAAGAACAGGGGAAAAATCGCCGCTTTGATGCCGAACACGAGGAGGGTGAGCAGGGACAGCGCCGTGCGCACCCCGTCGGGCACCTGTGCCATGCGGTTCGCCAACTCGGCCAGGTTGACGGTGCCGGTCGCCGCGTAGGCGAACCCGATGGCGGCGACGAACAGGGACGACGCGAGCAGGTTGATGACCACATACGTCATGCCCGTGCGGACCTGTTCCCGCCTACCGCCGAGCGTGATCAGTACGTAGCTGGAGACCAGCATGATCTCGAAGGCGACGAAGAGATTGAACAGATCGCCGGTTACGAAGGCCAGAGCGACCCCCGCCGTGAGCACCAGGTAGACGGGGTGGAACACCGGTGTGTCGTCGTCGGTGGCCGGGTGGCCGATGGCGAAGAGCAGGACGGCGAGGATCGTGACGAGGCCGATCACCAGCATCAGGGCGCTGAAGAGGTCGGCGACCAGCGTGATGCCGATCGGCGCAGGCCATCCGCCCACGTCGATCGCGCCCGCACCGTCACGCTCCACCCGGGCGAGGAGCAACGACGCGGCACCCAGCGCGGCCACGACCGCGAGCACGGTCACCATCCGCTGGGCAGTGATGGAGCGCCACGCGAGCAAGGCGATCGCGGCCCCCACCAGCGGGATCACGACGGGCAGCGTGAGCGCCGCGGTCATCGCCCTGTCTCCCGACTCGGCGCGCCCGAGTCGGTCTGCTGATCGGTGACCGCCTGATCCTCGTCTCCGTGGGCATGGTCGTGCCGGTGACGCTCGTCTGCCGCCAGCCGTGCGATCCGGCGATCCTCAACGTCGTCTTCGACCTCGTCGTCGCCGGTGAGCTTCCAGCTCCGGTAGGCGAGAGCCAGCACGAACACGGTCATGCCGAAGCTGATGACGACCGCGGTCAGAGCGAGTGCCTGCGGGAGCGGGTCTGACATCTCGGCTTCATCGGTGGTTCCGATGAGGGCCGGCGCGCCGGGCGGCCCACCCGCCTCCAGCAGCAGCAGGTTCGCGGCGTGCGCCATCAACGCCAATCCGAGCACGATGCGCGTGAGCGCCCGCTGCAACAGCAGATAGGTCCCCGCGCCGAAGAGCACGGCGATGGTGGCCGCCATGATGACGCTCACCCCACGACCTCCCGGTCAGACCCGTCGGTGTCGGGTTCACCGAGTGCCCGGAGCATCAGCAGGACCAACCCGACGACCACCAGGTACACACCGGCGTCGAAGACGAGCGAGCTGCTCAGATGGACCGAACCGACGACCGGGAGGTCGACCGTCGCCTTCGCCGATCGGAGGAGCTGGTCGCCCATGGCGAGGGGCACCAGCGCAGTCGCTGCGCCCAGGAGCAGACCGGCGCCGATGATCGCGAACGGATGGAAGCGGGCGGCCTGCTGGACCTCGTCGATCCCGCCGGCCAGGAAGCGCAATCCGAGCGCGGCACCCGCAACGAGCCCGCCCACAAACCCGCCTCCCGGCTGGTTGTGCCCGGCGAACAGCAGGAAGAGCGAGATGAGCACCAGCGTGTGGAACTCGGCTCTCACGCACCGATCGAGGATCACGCTGCGCTTCACCGCTGCTCCACGTCCTCATGGCGACGACCGCGGACCAGCATCACCACGCCCACGGCGGCGACGGCCAGGACCGTGATCTCCCCCAAGGTGTCGAGTCCGCGAAAGTCGACGAGCACTACGTTGACCACGTTGCGGCCTCCCGCTTCGGATTGGGCGCGCTCGAGGTAGGCGTCGGACACCGGTGGGCTGCTGCGGGAAGCGGTCGACAGCAGGCTGAACACAAATACGAAGGCCGCGACGACCAGCGCCACGCTCGCGGCGACGAGCGAGCTCTGGCGGGTGCGGGGCGGGAACTCGTCCGGCAGTCGGCGCAGGACGAGCATGAACACCACCACGAGCAGGGTCTCGATGACGAGCTGGGTGAGCGCCAGGTCGGGGGCACCGTGGATGACGAAGAGCCCCGCCATCGCGTAGCCGACGACGCCCAGGAGCACGACGGCGGAGAACCTCCGTCGCTGCCGGCAGGCAACGATCGCGGCGACCACCGCGACGGCGCCGACGAAGCCCTGGAGCGGGGTGTGGGCCAGAGCCAGCGCCTGCGGCCATCGGGGGTCCAGGACCAGCGCCGCGGCGGGCACCGTCACGACCGTGAGCAGGATCACCGCGAGGTACACCGGCAACGAGCCGTTCTGCATCAACCCGGTGGCGTCCGCGGCACGGCGAGACAGCCCCTTGACGAGGCCGTCGTAGGCCCGATCGGCGCTCGGGACGGTCGGCATCGCGTCCTGCGCGGCCTCGAGCCGCACCCGCACGGCGATCAGGACCGCGCCCCCCGCGAGCGAGACCGCCGAGAGCAGGAGGGGGAGCTTCACGCCGTGCCAGAGCGCGAGGTAGGAGTCGGCAGGCACCGCACCCAGCGATCCCGCGGCAGCCCGTACGAGCCAGTCGAGCGTGGCGGGGAAGAGCCCGCACACGACCGTGATGGCCGCGAGGATCGCCACCGGCGCCACGAACGGTGGCGGCGGTCGATCGACGGGACGGTCCGGTCCCGGTCGGCCGCGGCCGAACGCCCCCAGCTGGAAGCGTGCGCTGTAGGCGACGGTGAGCATCGCCCCCGCGACCACCAGAACCCCGATCAGCGCCCGCTGGGGCACATCGGGCGCCACCACACCTTCCAGCACGAGCTCTTTGGCCACGAACCCCAACAAGGGCGGGACGCCGGCCATGGATGCCGCACAGATCCCCGCGGCCACCGACAGGGCGGGCATCTTGCGGGCCATTCCGTTGAGCAGACGCAGGTCACGGGTCTTCGCCTGGTGGTCGACCACACCGACCGTGAGGAAGAGCCCGGCTTTGAAGGCGGCATGGGCCAGCAGCAACGCGCAACCGGCGAAGCTCGCCTGTGGCGTCCCGAGGCCGAAAAGCACCACCAACAGGCCCAGCTGGCTCACGGTTCCGAAGGCGAGTAGGAGCTTCAGGTCGTGCTGGCGGAGCGCGCGGTATCCGCCGACGAACATGCTGGCCAGCCCGGCAGTGACGACGATCGGTCGCCACACCGCCACGTCCCCGAACACCGGCGCGAACCGGGCGATCACGAAGACCCCTGCCTTCACCATCGTCGCGGAGTGCAGGTATGCGCTCACCGGAGTGGGTGCGGCCATGGCCCGCGGCAACCAGCTGTGGAACGGT
This sequence comes from Rhabdothermincola sp., assembly GCF_036846205.1. Classification (NCBI taxonomy): domain Bacteria; kingdom Bacillati; phylum Actinomycetota; class Acidimicrobiia; order Acidimicrobiales; family Iamiaceae; genus Rhabdothermincola; species Rhabdothermincola sp. The sequence continues at coordinate 42,099 of NZ_DAIUCK010000001.1, forward strand.
ACCTGGGCCGACTTGGTGAGCGCTCCCACCAGCACCAGGACGAGCGCCACGCTCGTCACCGCGCCCGACGGCGGCTCCGCCAGCAGCTCAGAGAGCGTGAAGGTCCCGGCCTCCAAACCCAGCAGGACGAAGCCCGCCAGCATCGCCAACCCGCCCACCCCTGTCGTGAGCAGCGCCTGTAGTGCGGCAGAACGGGCATCTGCGTCGATGTCGTGGCTGCCGATGAGGAGGAACGAGGTGACGGTGGTGAGCTCCCAGAAGACGAACAGTGTCAGCAGGTTGTCCGAGACGACCAAGCCGAGCATCGCTCCGGCGAAGGCGAGGAGCGTGGCCGCCAGCCGGCCGTTCGCAGGGTCGGGCCGCACGTACCACCGGCTGTACACGAAGACCAGCAGCCCGATCCCCGAGATCAGGAAGACGAAGAGCAGGGCGAAGCCGTCCAGCCTCAGCCGGATGTCGAGGCCGAGGCCGGGAACCCATTCCACACTCTGAACCAGCGATCCGCCATCCGCGATCGACGCTGCCTGCACCGCAGCCCAGACCAGAACGGCCGCGGGGACGATTGCGCCCGCGAGGAACACCCGGGTGCCGAGGCGGCGTGCCACGGCGGGAAGCACGGCGACGCCGAGCAGATGGGCGGCGAGTAGCAGGAACAGTGGGTGGGCCTCCTCAGTCGCGGCGGACTGGCGCCGACCAGACTTCCCGGCTCACCCCTCAGCAGTGTAGGTGCGTCACCGGAACCATCGGTGTCTCGCGCCCTTCCTCGGTGGCCCCATCCCTTCGCCGCCGGCACGGCCTGGAGAGGCCCTGCCCGGTGTCTGGGCCAGCTACTACTTCGTACCCGATGGGGTAAGTGCGTCCACACAGGTGTCCGATCCGTGGCAGACCCGATGCACCGACCTGGCCGAGGGAGCGTGAGGGAGCGTGAGATGGGCAAGTTGGAAGAGGTGGCCGTCAACGCCGAGTTGCTCCTGCGGATCACCTCCACGCGAGAGGCTCTCACCCCCTACAACCCCGTCGAGCCGATCGTCGACCTGCTGCTCGACCTGCGGACGGCACACGTCAGCCCCCGGATCGTCGAGATCGTCGACGGACACTTGGCGGCCGTGAGCCACCGCCGCCTGCTCGCTGCCGGTGAGCTCTTCCCGATGCTCGCCCAGCTCGAACAGCAACTTCACGACCGGCTGCCCGCCAGCGGTTCGACTCAGCACGCTGGGGCGTCCGGTCCCCGAGACGGGGTCCGGGGGGCACGCTGACTCAGCTCCGCGCGGCCGTTCCCGACGGGGTCGTCACCCTCCGGATCGACGCCCGCGCGAGCTCGGCGCTCGAGGGCGGCCAGCTGGTCCCGGTCGAGCTTGCGCCACAACCGTGGGTACACATCGGCGTTCATGAGGTCGACGTGCTCGCGCAGCGCCGCGAGCACATGGTCCGGGCTGACGCACACGTCGAACTCGCTCGGCAGGGCGCGAAGCGCCGAGCGGATCTCGTGGTGCCGAACCCGAGCCCAGCGCGCCTGTTCCCGACCGAAGGCAACCAAACGCTCGTGGGCGGTCAACACTGCTCGCTCTTCCACTTGCAGGTACTGCTCCACCGCCGCGCAGACCTGTCCCCACTCGTCGCCGGCGATCGGGTGCTCGCTGCATGCCGCGGCGACGCCTGCCAACGCGTCGTCCTGGAGCCGGCGCAGCTCCCCGAAGGGCTCGGCCCTCACACCTGCCCGGACCATCACGGCCGGGAGGGCCGGCGCCAGTCGAGCTGGTGCCACCAGTTGCCGAGACCGAGCCGCCGCCGCTGCTCGAGCTCCACCACCGTGCTGGCAACCAGCATCGACCCAAGCAACATGAACAGATAGCCGATGAAGGCCGCGGCCACGGCGACTTGCAGGAACCCGACCGTCATCGGGGCCCCCGCCAGCACCGCGCTCGCCCCAACCACCAGCCGGAGTGCCGCGGTGCGCCGTTCCGCGACGGTGAGCGGGTCCGGGTCGTCCTGCAGGTGGGCCGCGATGTCATCGAGGAGCCGCTCCTCCTCACGGGACAGGCGCAAGCTCTCGTGCTCCATGCAACACCTCCCCATCGCGATGCGGCCTGCCTACCCAGTTCATCCCGCGAGCATGCCGACCCGCCCAGGGAAAGGGCGAGGAGGCAGGACGGTTCAGATCGCGGCCGGCACGGGTAGATCAGGTGCTCGCATGAGCCCCGACGAGCAGGATGCCGCCGAACAACTCGACGATGAGACCGTCGACGCGGCCGACTACCCGCCAGAACAGCCACTCGGCGTGGAGGAGTTCGGGGTCACCGCCGTGGAGGAGGAAGGTCGCGAGTCCGTCGTCCAGCGCGACCGTCGCGAGGATCACCGGGCCGATCTGCGCGAGCCCCCGCCGCCGGTCGCAGACATGATCGAGCCCGACATGACCGATGCACCCGGGCTCACTGACGACACGGCGGAGCTCGTGGCCGACCGGGCCGACGAGCCGGACATCCTCTCGGCGGAGGAAGCCGCCATGCACCTCCTCGAGGAGTCGAGCGACCGCGACGTCGAAGGACTCCCGGGCGAGGATCTCGACACCAGCAGCGACCCGGTCGAGTCCACCGACAACTGACTTCCACCTGGGCGCGGGGGACAGCGCCCGGGCGACGAGGACAACGAGGGTCCGCCAGGCCGTCATTCACCGTTCCTGGGGCGCGATCCGAGACCGTAGCCGTATCAGGCTCCGCCGCAGGATCCGCGACAGGTAGGACTGGCTCACCCCGATCCGATCGGCGATCTCCTGTTGACCCAGGCCTTCGACGAACCGGAGGTAGATCACGGTCCGCTCGCGTTCGGGCAACCCGTCGAGCACCTGGTCAAGCACGAGACGATGGTCGGTCGCCGCGAAACCCGGGTCGAGGTGCGCCAGCGGCCGTTTCAACTCACGGCTCACCCCGTCCGCGAAGCTCACCGTCTCGTCCAGGCTGGCCGTCTGGTGCGCTGCGCCTGCTTCGAGGGCCTCGAGGATGCGGTCCTCGTCGACCCGCAACTCGGCTGCCAGCTCCGGAACCGTCGGGGACCTTCCCAGGCGCTGCGTCAGCGCGTCGATCGATGACCGCAGCTCGAGGTGCAACTCTTGGGCCCGCCTCGGCGGGCGTACGAGCCAGGTTCGATCTCGGAAGTAGCGCTTCAGTTCGCCTTCGATCGTGCGGCTGGCGAACGTGGCAAACGAGACCCCCAACGACGGGTCGAAGCGCTCGACCGCGTGAAGGATCGCCAGCAACGCGATCTGGCGGAGGTCATCGTCAGGTATGCCCCGGCGCGAGTACCGGCGAACGAAGAACTCCGCCAGGCCGCGATGCGCCTCGATGAGACGGTTGCGCAGTGCACGCTGGCGCGTGCGGTGGTACTCGACGAACAGGTCCTCAAGGCTCACGTCAGGACTTCTCTGAGCTGCTGCCGTCAGCGGGCGAGGCTCACGAGCACGCTCCCACCCGCTGCCTGGACATGAGGCCGCCTCTACCCCACCCGCCCAGCGCTAGTACCCGCCCGAAGCGCGAGCGGCATGCTCAGCCAGACAGGTGGGTGCGCGAGTGGGTGTTCTGACTGATCCGGCAACGGGGTAGTCCCCGGCCGGCAAGGGGGCTGGTGAGGGCCACTCCTCTCGTTCCGGTAGGGCCGCCTCCAGGCGGTCATGCTCCGCCCACCCTCACCGGCTCCCTTCGTCGTGCCCCGGGAGCCGCGCGGCGGAACGGGCATCGGGTTCCTAGACTCACGGTGGTGACCGGCTCCGACGACCTGGCCGACCTGGCAACGGCGTCGCGGGCGATCGCCGAGACCGAGACGCTCGACGAGCTGATCGGGGTCGTCGCCGAGCTGGCCCGGGAGCTCATCGGTTCCCGCGAGGCCGAGGTCCGATACCTCACGGACGGATCCACAACCCGGCACCCCTCCCCCATCGGGCCCCGAGAGCCCGGAGGGGAGCCCGTTCTCGAAGCACCGCTACTGCGGGGAGACGGCACGTGCATGGGCGTGATCCGCCTCGCCGGCAAGCGCGACCGGTCGGCGTGGTTCTCTCCGGATGACGAACGCCTGCTCACCATGCTGGGGCAGATCGCCTCGGCCACGATCAGTCACGTCGAGCTCCTCGAACGTGAGCGCCGGACGCGTCGAGAGCTCGAACGCGAGCGGCGCATCGTCGAGTCGCTCTGGGCGGTCGGGCAGACGATCAGCCGCCAGCTCGACCTCCACGAGATCATCCAGATGGCCACCGACGCCGCCACGACCCTCACGGGCGCGGCGTCCGGTGCCTTCTTCTTCCGCGGAGATGACGCGCCACCTGAGCCGACCCTCTCGACAGGCGCAGCGGCGCTGGTCGGGGCCCCCGACCCGGCCTGGATGACCCCGCTGCTCGCCGAGGTCTTCACCACCGATGGGCTCGTCTGCTACGAGGACGTCACGGCCTCGCCACCGGACGGCTCGGCGGCGCCCGACCAGGAATCGTCCGGGGACCCGCGGGTTCGGAGCTTTCTCGGCGTGCCCGTCAGCCTCGCGGACGGGACCGTCGTGGGAGCGGTCGTGCTCTGGCACGTCGAGCCCGGCCGATTCACGCGCGACGACCAGCGACTCGCGATCGGGATCAGCCGCCAGGCGGCGGTGGCCATCGCCAACGCTCGGTCCCTCGAAGCCGAACGGGTCCTCGCGAACGAGCTCCGGCGGGCCCACACCCATCTCGAGGTCGCGCTCGCCGCCGCGAAGGCCGGGAACTGGACCTGGAACATGGCCACCGGTGAGGTCTCGTGGTCGCCGGTGCTCGAAGCGATCTACGGCTTCGAGCCAGGCTCGTTCCCCGGGACCTTCGAGGCCTACGTGGAGCGGATCCATCCGGACCACCGCGCCGCGGCCATCGAAGCGATCGAGCGCGCGGTGGCGGAGCCGCGCACCTTCGAGTATCGCTACCCGATCGTTCGGCTCGACGGGCACCTGCGCTGGCTCGAAGGGGCAGGGCAGCCGATCCTCGACGAGTCCGGAGCGCTCACCGGCATGGCTGGCGTCTGCTCGGACATCACCGACCGGGTGCACAGCGAGCGCCGAACGCGTGCCGAGCTGGCGGTGACCAAGGTCCTCGCCGAGAAGCCACCGATCGTCGACACGCTCCCGCTCATCCTCGAAGCCATCGGTGAGCACCTCGGGTGGGACCTCACCCAGCTCTGGCTCGAGCGCGAGGCAGGCTCACTGGTTCGCGAGCACGGCTGGACCTCCTCCCCGGATGCGTACGCCTCCTTCGTGAAGGCCTCCGAGCAGGTCCACTTCACCCGGGGGACGGGCCTCCCGGGGCAGGTGTGGGAATCCGGTCGCATGGAGACCGTGACCGATGTCAGCCGCGATCCCACCTTCCTCCGCGCACCCGCAGCGCTGGCAGCCGGGCTCCGTGGCGGGGTCGCCTACCCGATCCATGTCGCCGGCGAACTGGTGGGAGTCCTGGAGTGCTACCGCCGAGCCCCGCTCGACGAGGCGCTGGAGCTGCTGAGCGCGATGTCCACCATCGCCACCCAGCTCGGCCAGTTCCTCGGCCGCATCCGAGCCGAGACGGCTCGACGCGAGCTGTTCGAGGAGCGGAGCCGGGTGGCACGGGTCCTCCAGCAGAGCCTGCTCCCTCCCCGGTTGCCCGAGATCCCAGGGCTGTCGCTCGCAGCGCGCTACCGGCCGGGCAGCGAAGAGGTCGGTGGCGATTTCTACGACCTGTTCCCGCTGGCCGAGGACGAATGGGGTCTGTCCATCGGCGACGTCTGCGGGAAGGGTCCCGAGGCCGCGACGCTCACGGCTCTGGCCCGGCATGGCATGCACACCGCCTCGATCATGAACCGCTCCCCGGCGAGCGTGCTGACGGCGTTGAACGACTCCCTGCGGGGCACCGACCCCACCGGCCGGTTCTGCTCGGCCGTGCTGGCTCGGCTGGCCGTGGGATCGGGCGGGCTGCGGGTTCGCTGGGCGTCGGCCGGCCACCCGCCGCTCCTGGTCTCCCAGGGCGGCGGCCCCCTCCGTGCGCTGACGGCCAAGGGAACGCTCCTCGGCGTGTTCGAGGACATCCGCCTCGACGAGCGCGAGCTCCTCCTCGGGCCCGGTGATCTCATGGTCCTCTACACCGATGGCATCACCGAAGCCCGGCGGGGTGACGAGTTCTTCGGCCTCGACGGACTGCGGGAGGCCGTCGAGGCGAGCAGGGGTGAGAGCGTGGAGGCGATCGCGGAAGGCGTCATCGCCGCGGTGGAGGCGTTCGACGCCTCAGCGGATCGGGACGACCTCGCGCTCGTCGTGGTCGGCGTGCCTGAGTGAGTTCCCCACCGTCGATCGGCGGGGAGCCCCGCCTGGCCCGGGACCCGCTCGGGACCGGTCCCGGCCAGCCAGCCCTGAAGCGGGTCCCTGGTCACATCCGGCTTCCGAGGCGACGGCAGCACCGAGACGAACCTAGAGTTCCCGTCCGGAGCTGGCCCTCGGCGGCCAGCCGTGGGGCATGGCCCGGAAGGCCATGACACCGGTTCGATCGACATGACCACGACACCGAGGCGGTTCGAAGCCCATTTTCCGCCCGATCTCGGTAGCGCGCGGGCCGCGCGCCGTTTCGTGCTCTCGGTCATGGGGCGCGATCACGGGACCGAGGATGAGGTTGAGCTGATGGTGTCCGAGCTGGCCTCGAACGTGATTCTGCACGCCTGTACGCCGTTCACGATCCGGGTCGATCACGATGAGGTCAACCACGTGCTTCGGGTCGAATGCCATGACGGAGCGCGGACACTGCCCGTCTTGAAGGGCTACGCCCCCCGAGCGGTGACCGGGCGAGGTCTGCAGATCATCGATCACCTCGCCGACCGGTGGGGTGTCGAGGTGGACCACGAGGGCAAGACCGTGTGGTTCGAGGTCGGGCTGGGCGGATGCTCCGGATCACCTCCCGACGATCCGGTCCACAACGGCGATCGCGCCTGACCCTGCGCGCTCCCATCGCACATCCCGCCTCCCCGCTCGCCCTCCGTAGCCACCCTCGGCTCTGCCTCCCCGAAACCCGGCGCCCTGGCACCGAAGGGCGAGTCAGGCTGCAAGGCCCTGGGTAGGACCGACAACGTGGAAGCGGGTTCGGCCATCGAGCGGGCACACCGGGCCTACGTCGCCGCGGCGGCGGTGCTCGTCGTGCTGAACGTGGCCGACGTGGGGCTCACACGGGCAGCGATCGAGGCCGGCGCATCGGAGCTCAACCCGATCTCACGTTCGTTCATCGAGCACGGCGCTCTCGCCTACGCCATCAAGTTCGCGGTTCCGGCGTCGGTGTTACTGATCGCGTTGCGTCGCCGGGCGCGAGCTCGCATCGACGTCATCCACGTGGCAGCGATCTGGACGATCGTCGGGATCTACCTGATGGTCGTCTTCATCAATGCCGTCACGTGGGCTCACCTGCGCTGAGTGTCCCGAACGGAGAAGGCTCGCCCTCGGCCCCGGGCGATCGTCAGGCGAAGTACCGGTACAGGAGCGCCCCTGCCCGGGCCGCGATCTCATCGGGCACCCCTGGAGCGGTGAACAGTCCGGTGAGCTCCGCCAGCAGCTCCCCCTCGGCCTTGTCGATCGAGCAGTCACGGTCGGCGGGCACGTACTGCAGCCGGACGATCTCCCGCTCATCCGTACCGAAGGAACGCTTGAACCGCACCAGGCCGGGTTGGTCGTCATCGCTGGCCCCGAAGTCGAGGAGCCGACAACCGAGCTCGCAGCCCAGGCGCACGCCCTCCCACACCAGGAGGTTGTTCGGTCGTAGCGGCAACGCGTCCGGGCGCGAGGCGTTGAACTTGTAGTACAGCGCATCACCGTGGCGGAGGTAGATGGTGGCCGCGATCGGCTCACCGTCGTAGAGCGCGAGGAGCGGGTACCAGCCCTCGATGGCCCGGAACTGATCTCTCATCGACTCGATGAATCGGTCGGGTTGGGCGAGCAGGCCGTACTTGTGCCGGCGAACGCCCCGGTGCATCGCCATGAACGCCGGAATGAACACCTCGTCCGCGACCTGCTTCACCGTCACCCCCAAGCCGATGGCCTTGCGGATCGCACGCCGCACCGACGGCGCGAACGCGTCGAAGTGCTTGTGCGGCCCGTCCGTCAAGGTGAGTCCGTGCCACCGGGCACGGCTCGACACGGCGAAGGCCGGGTCGGTGACGACCGTCGGCGAACCCAGGGTGCGGATCGTGATGGGTAGACCTCGAGCCATGAGCGCGTCACGCAGCGGAGGCCAGGCGCGCGGGTCGACGAGCAGGGGGGGGCAGACGTCCGAGAACGGCAGCGAGACCAGGCGCGACGACCGCAGGCCGTCCACCTGCACCCAGGGCACGCCGCCGATCACCTCACCCGACTCGTCGGTCGCCAGTGTCGCCCTGATCTCGAACCCGTAGGTGTCCGCCAGGACCCGCCCCCATTCCGGTGTGTGGAACAGCATGGCGCCCGCGCGCCCCATCAGGTCGCGCCACCGCGCATCCGTGAACGGGTCCACTCCCTCGATCAGCATCTGCGCTTGCGGTACCCAGCTCCCCCCCACGGCATACAGTTCGCGCGGAAACCGTCACATGCGCTCCGCGGCGAGACCCGAGCGGGCACCGACACGCCGGCGACAGGCGAGCGTTCTGCGCTGGCCCACCACGGGTAGTGAGCGGACTCGATGGTGCTGACCTGCTCACCGAAGGCCGGACCCCGCTCGCGGCCCGGCCCGTGACGGCGATCGCGCCCCGCAGAGAGCGTTGGCCGATGCGCTACGGGGTCGTCTCGGACATTCACGGCAACCTCCATGCGCTCCGCGCCGCCGTTGCCACCCTGGAGGGTCGCGGCGTCGACGGGTGGCTGTGCTCCGGTGACATCGTCGGGTACGGCCCAAGCCCGAACGAGTGCATCGAGATCCTCGCCGGCCTCGGCGCGGCATGCGTGGCCGGGAACCACGACCTCATGGCCCTCGGTCGCCTCCCGGGCGAGCACGCGGGCCCGCTCGCCCGGCGGTCCACAGACTGGACCCGCTCGCAGTTGAGCGAGGGGTCGAAAACCGCGCTCGACGCTCTGCCACTCTCGATGGACGTGGGTGACGTGGTGGTGGGCCACGGCTCCCTCGACGACCCGCAGCGGTACGTGCGCTCGGACCGCGAGGCCCGGCGGGAACTCGATCGGGTCTCAGCGAGCGCGGCTCGGTTCCTGGTGCTCGGCCACACCCACCGCCCGTGGGTGTACAGCACGCAGCGGGGGACCATCCCCCTCCCGACCGGAGGCCCGGCGAGGATCCCACCCGGTGACCGGGTGCTGGTGAACCCCGGGAGCGTCGGCCAGTCCCGCCAGCGCGAGCCGCGACCGCTGGCCCGGTTCGCCTTGATCGACACCGGCGACCGCTCGGTCGAGCTCTTCGCCGTCCGTTACGACGTCGAGGGATGCCTCGAAGCACTCACTCGTCACGGCCTGCCCCCCGCCAGCATCCACCTCGAGCCCCGGCTCCCGCGGGTCTGGTCGCAGCAGGCCCGCCGTTGGTGGCGGGGTGGCCCCGCGTGAGACGGCAGCCGACCTCGCCTGCCGTGGTGCTGGGGGCCGGCGTCAACCTCATCGAGGTCGTGCGGTCGCTCTCCCTGGCGGGGATCGACGCCGCCATCGTCGCGCCGCCGAGGGATCCCACGAGCCGCTCCCGGCACGCTTCGAGCATCACGACCTGGGACTGGCCGGCGCGGCGATCGGTGATGGAGGAGACTGCTCTCGTCGAGGCCCTCCTGGCCTTCGCTGCGCGGCAGCCCACCCCCCCACCGTTGCTCGCCACCAGCGACGAGGCGTTGCTCTTCTGCTCCCGCCACCGCGACCCGCTGGCCGGCGGCTTCGAGCTCAACCTCCCTCCGGTCGAACTGGTCGAGGCACTCGTCGACAAGGCCAGGTTCACCACCGTCGCCGAGCGGTTCGACCTTCCCGTACCGAGGACCATGGTCATCGAGCCGTCCGCCGGTCCGCCGCCGGATGTGTCGTGCCTCCGCTTCCCGCTGGTCGTGAAGCCTCACTGGCGCAGTCCGAGCTGGCACGAGGCGATCGATGCCAAAGCGTGTGTGATCGAGGACGACGCCGCGCTGCGGACACTGTGGCCGCGGATCACGGGGACCTGCACGGCGTTCGTGATCCAGGAGCACATCCCAGGGCCCGAGAGCCGGGTGGAGAGCTACCACGTCTACCGGGACCGGCAGGGCGCGACCCTGGCGGAGATGACCGGACGCAAGATCCGGACGTTGCCGCTCGTCAACGGGCACACCACCTCGCTGGTGGTGACCGCCCGCCAGGACGTCTGGTGCTGTGGTCGGGCCATCGTGGAACGACTCGACCTGCGGGGGGTGGCGAAGCTCGACTTCAAGCGAGCCCCGGACGGCCGGCTCGTCCTGCTCGAGGTGAACGCCCGCTGCAGCCTCTGGCACCATCCTGCAGCCCGTGCCGGGGTCAACTTCCCGGCCGTCATGCACGCCGATCTCACCGGTGCACCCGGTCCGCCCGCGACCGCCCGCCCGGGGCTGCGATGGGTGCATCCGCTCGACGCGGTCGCGGCACGCCGGTCCGGCCAACCCCTGCACACCTGGGCCCGATGGGCCCGCACGTGTGACGCGTGGGCCTTCTGGGATCGGGACGACCCGCTCCCCCTGATCCACGCACTCGCCGCGACGACCGGGGCCCGGCTACGTCAGGTCGCCGGGCGCCGGCCCTCCCGCGAGAAGACCCGCGGCGCGCGGTAGGAGGGCCCCCGCTCGCGCGCACCGCGCCGGGAGGTCCAGCGCCACTGCACCGACACCCGCCCGGCCACCAGACCGGCTACCCGGGGCACCGAGTGCTCCCAAGCCGCTTGGCACCGCCCGCCCATCACGATCAGGTCCCCGGCACCCGGTGCGAGGTCGTGGGTCGCCCCACCACCCGGTGCGTGCTGCTCCGATCGCTCGGCGCGAGGCCGCAACAGGAACGGCCGCCGGGCCCCCAGGGTCAGGACCGCGATGATCGTCTCGTCGAGCCAGCGCATCTCGCGATCGCGATGGAACGCGACCCCGTCACGGCCGTTCCGGTACCAGGCGAGTGCGCAGCCGTCGAACCGGACCCGATAGCGGTGCTGGAGCCAGTCCCGCGCCTCATCCAGCACCGCATGAGGCGGTGCTCCGGCCGGGTACCAGGCACCGAGCCGGGGTTCGTCCTGGTAGCGCTCGTAGCGGAAGACCCTGCCCTGGGACCACGGGACCTGCGCGGTGAGCATCTCGAAGAGCGCGCTCGCCCCCTGCAGCCAGCCTCGAGCCAGGTCCACCCAACTCTGCTCGTCGAGCTCGATGCGCTGCACCTCGACCTGCGGAGCGAGGCGAGGCGGGCACCCGGCGGGAACGGCCGCAGCGAACATGGGATCCGCCATCTCAGAGCGGGGCGTGCTCGCCGTCGAGCTCTTGCGAATGCTGCCAGAGGCGGGCGTCGATCCGCTCCACCAGTTCCATCACCTGCGCGAAGCGGTCGTCCTCCCAGAAGCTGCCGGTCACGTCGACGGTGACCACCACGTCGGAGGTCGGCAGGTAGAGAGCCAGCGTGTGCCCACCGGCGTACCCCATGCCGAACCAGTGGGCTTCACCGTCAGGGTCCGTACGGCACGGGCAGAACCCGTTCACCCCTGCGCCCATGGCGGAGTCGCGGTCGATGTTGGTCATCGCCCGGTAGGACGCATCACTGATGCCGACGTGGTCCCGGAGCAGCGCGAGCACCCCCCGGCCGAGATCGCCGAGATCCGTGACCATCCCGGCAGCACCGGTGCGGGGCAACCCGGCCTGGGGCGGCAGGATCGCGGCCGACCCGAGGCCCAAGGGCCGAAGCAGCTGCTCGTCCACCAGCACGTCGAACGGCTGGCCGGTGACCTGCTCCAGGAGCACGCCGAGGACGATGTAGTTCGTGCTCGAGTAGCGGCTCTCGGAGCCCGGTTCGAACTGCAGGGGCGACGCCGCGGCGATGGCGAGCGCGTCGAGCGGGGAGGTCAGCGACTCGGGATCGGCGACGTACTGCTCCGACTCCCAGTAGTTCAGCAGCCCGGATCGATGGGTCAGCAGCTCCCGAACCGTGATCGGGCGTGGCAGCGCCGGATAGGCGCCGAGCCCGGGCAACGGCTCGTCGAGCTCCAGCAGGCCTGCTTCCACCGCGCGGAACACGAGGTTCGCGGTGAACAGCTTGGTGACCGACATCACGTCGATGCGATCAGCCGCGTCACGAGCACGGCCCTCTTCGTCGACCCCGATGGCCGTGACCCGTACAGGCCCATCCGGAAACGCCAACCCCACGGCCACACCGGGAACGCCGTGCTCGAGGGCCCAGGCAGCGACCAGCTGTTGCACGTCATTCTCGTCGAGCGCCTGGCCGAGGGCCACGGGGGCACGAGCACTGCCGCTCTCGCCCGCCACCATCTCGTAGCGGGCGTCGACCGGGTCGAACGTCGGCTTGGGAGGCGCCTGGGAAGGCACCCCGGGACGGAACGACCGCTCCTCGGAGGTCGGGTCTCCAGTCCGGGGCACCACCACCCAGACCGTGAGAACGGTGACCAGCAGCGCCGACGCCACAGCCACCGGAGCGCGTCGGCGCCGGGCAGGGGCGATCGGCAGCGGCCACAGCTTGGGAGGTCGTTTCGCGCCGAGGTCTTCGATCCACCCGAACAGCACGCATGCCACCACCACGCCGCCGGCGATCAGCACGACGTAGCTCAACCCCCACCCCAGGCCCGGCGACCGGCCCTGGTGGTCGAGGATCCACAGTGCCACGACGATCGCCGATGTGTGCCAGAGGTAGACGGTGAGGGACCGCTGCCCGAGGAACCGCACCACCGGGCGGGCCAGGTGGTGGTCCGCCAGCCGGCGCAGAGCGGGGACGGAAGCGAGGGCCAGGGCGAGCCAGACCATGCCGACGAGCAGGTGCATCGGGTGCGAGTTGTTGACCACGCCGGAGGGGACGGGCTGGGTCAGCCACCAGGCGACGGCGCCGATCGTGGCCACCGACGCGACCAGCGCCCAGTGGCGTGGGCGGACCCGGTCGAACGCACCGTCCGCGACCCGGACGCCGAAGAGGAAGAAGGTGCCGTAGAGCGCGAGGTCGCCGAGCTGCCAGACGAGACGATCGGCGAACGCGGGCCGGAGCCAGCCGGCCCGATCGGCGAGGTCGAGCGCCACGACCAAGAGCCCGGACACGGCGAAGGTCCGCACCGGCCAGCGACGCACCGCCCTGATGGCGAGCGGCGCGAGCAGGAAGATCCACAGGAGGGTCCGCAGGTACCACAGCGGGGTCGCCAACCAGCCGCCTTCCCACGGCGTGCCTGCGGGGTCCGAGATCGGGACGAGCCACAGCAGCACGTGTCGCCAGTCGAGCCCTGTGCCGCTGCGGCTGGCACCCAGCCACATCGCCGTCCACGCGACCGCCGCGAACACCCACAGCGACGGCGCGATCCGGCGGAGCCGGTCCGCGATCGTGGTTCGGGCACCGTGCCGGTCCGCCGACCGCGCGAAGAGCGAGCCGGTGACGAAGAACATGGCCGGCATCGCCGCGATCACGTAGGTGATCACCGCCGCACCGAAGGCGTGCCACACGATCACCCGCAGCGTCGCCACCGCCCGGATGAGGTCGAGGAACCCGTCCCGCCCCGGCGGGGTCAGCCGGGGTCCCTCTCGGTGGGCGGTGTCGGCCGCGTCGGGTGGCATGGCCTCGTAGACGATAACGGTCGCTGACGCCGGTCCGTGATCGCTCCGGTGGGCGCAGTGGGCCCGGCAGATCGGTGGCCGGTGAGCGTGTAGCGTGGCGGCTTTACAACGTTCAGCGAGGTCAGCCCGTGACGCCAGCACGTGTCCCCCCGGCCCATCCCCTCGTCGCCCACGTCCAGTGGGACCGCCGCCAGTTCATCGAGCGGGTCGCCGCGGCCGCCCTCGCCCTCGGTGGCGCACCGTCGCTGCTGGCCGCCTGCTCCTCTTCGCCGCGATCGGCCGACCCGGCCATCTCGCCGAGTACGTCCCCACCCCCGACCCTGCCCTACGACCCGGCACTCCCCTACTGGATGCAAGGCGGGTTCGCTCCCGTCCACGATCAGGTGGAGGCGTTCGATCTCGAGGTCTCTGGAGCCTTGCCCCCCGAGCTCGACGGCCTGTACGTCCGCAACGGCTCCAACCCGGCGAGCGGGCCGTCGCCACACTGGTTCCTCGGCGACGGGATGGTGCACGGTGTCCGACTGGCGGCAGGCAGGGCGCAGTGGTACCGGAACCGCTACGTCGACACCCCGCTGCTGCGGGAAGGCACCGGCCTCCTCGGGAGCTCGGCTCCGGGCGGGGCGCGCAACCAGAGCAACGTGAGCGTCTTCCACCACGCCGGCCGGCTCCTCAGCTCGGGAGAGGTCGGGCTCCCCTACGAGCTCTCGACGACCGACCTGTCGACCATCGGTCCCCACGATTACGCCGGCCGGCTCACGACCTCCATGACCGCGCATCCCAAGATCGATCCCGTCACCGGCCGGATGCACTTCTTCGGGTACGGGTTCGTGCCGCCCTACCTCACGTATCACGTGGCCTCGGCCGACGGTGAGCTCGTCTACACGGGCGACATCGAGGTGGCCGGCCCCACCATGATCCACGACTTCGCCATCACCGAGCGCGACGCGGTGTTCTGGGAACTGCCCGTGGTCTTCGACCTCGATCTGGCGATGAAGCTGGTCAGCGGAGAGAGCACCGCATTCCCGTTCCGCTGGGATGAGAGCTACGGCGCCCGCCTCGGCATCATGCCGCTCGAGGGACCGACCTCCGCCATCCGCTGGGTCGAGATCGAGCCCTGCTACATCTTCCACGGGGTCAACGCGCACCGCAGGGGCGACGAGGTGGTGATCGACGCGTGCCGCCTGCCGCACATCTTCCGCGAGGGTGGTGACACGGGATCGTCTCGACCCCACCGGTGGGTGGTGGACACCGCGGGCCCGCAGCTCACCGTGTCGGACGAGCCCTTGAGCGACGTCCCGATGGATCTCCCGGCCGTCGATCGGCGCTTCACCGGTCGCCCCACCCGCCACGGCTGGTACCTGATGACCGAGGCCGACGGGGACTTCCCGATCGAGTTCGCCGGCCTCGCTCATCGTGACGAGACGACTGGGGAGCTGGACCGCTACGCACCCGGACACAGCTACCGCCTGAACGAAGGGTTCGTCGTCGCCAGCGGCGATGGCGAGGGTGAGGGCTGGCTACTCAGCTACGCATGGGACCGCGAGCGGGGTGCCACCGACCTCGTCGTGCTGGACGCACTCGATCTGGCGAGCGGGCCCGTCGCCCGGGTGCACCTCCCGGTGCGAGTGCCGTACGGATTCCACGGGGTGTGGGTGCCGGCAGCGTCTGTTTGAGCCAGCGCGCCGTCGTGAGCGCAGGTCACTCAGGTGGGGACTGCGAGCCCAGCGCTTCGGTCAGGTTGGCGACGGTCTGCTCGGGGATCTCGTGGCGGATGACCTTCGTCGGCTTGTAGGGCTCGAACGCCCGGGCCATCTGGTCGGCGTCGCCGGTGGCGCCGATCAGCAACAGCGCGGAGGTTCCCGGCGTCAGCGACGACTTGACCTCGTCCACGAGGTTCTGGTCGACGCCGGCCTTCTTCATCGCGTCGCCGGCCAGCGCACCGATGCCCATGCCCCCGAGCCAGCCCCCGAAGAACCACGCAGGCGGGAACCACCAGAACAGCAGCATCCCGATCAAGCCACCCCAGAGCGCGCCGCCGGCAGCTGACCCGTGCGGGGTGTGCAGCGACACCCGGCCGGAGTGGTGCTTCTCCACGACGGCCACGTCGTCGATCCACGCGTAGCGCAGGTCTTCGAGCGCCCGCACGGCGTTGAGCGCCGCCTGCGCACCGTAGGGGCTGTCGAACGTCAGGGTGATGAGATCCGCCATGCTTCCTCCGATCGGCCGGCCCGCGGGTCGAGCCGCAGCTCATGGACCCTACCGCCTCCGGACCGGTGGTCGCCGGGCGCGAGGATGACCACACGGCACCCTCCCTGCTTGTCGGCTCTCGAGACCGGCGGCGAACATGGAGCCGGCCGGCCAGGCGCGACCGATCGACCGATCACGTTCCAGATGCGATGACCCAGACCTCCGACGGCAGCTCCAACCGGTTGATGGCGAGGTGCCGAGCGTGCGCGGCCTCGTTCACTCTCGAGTCCCTGGCGGTCGAGCGCACCGGTTGCTGCCCCAGCTGTGGCCGGGAGCTGAGCCCCGGCTGGACCACCCTCCTCGTCGAAGAGGCCGAGAACATCGAAACCCTGCGAGCCGCGTTCATCCGCGCCCTGCGGCGACTCGCGGGGCTCCCGGGCTTGTTGGAGGTCGTGCCCGACGCGGTCATCCGGGACATCGAGGAGGTCCCCTGGCAGCGAAACATCACCACCGAACCGGCCCGCCTCTCTGAGCAGGTCCGCCGGGTGCGGGTGTCGTGGGAGCGAGATCGGGCGGAAGGCGTCGACAGTGCGGAGTCGGAGATCCCCACCCAGCTCCAGGAGCTCGCGCACGACTTCCTCGAGCTCGGACGGGTGATGGATCTCCACCAGGAGGCGACCGGGCTGGCCGGTTCACCGGCAGGACAGGTCGCCCGCGAACTGGCCGAACGGCTCTCTCACGACGCGGCGTCCATCAGCCGCCATCTGGGCACCCCCGACGTCACCGCCCGGCTCGACCAGGCGGATGCCGCGACCGATGCTGCCGAGCAGCAGGCCCGGCGCGGAAGCAGCGACTGAACCGCTCGCCGGCTCGGCCATTCCCGACCACCTTCTTCTTGGCAGAATCACTCCATGCCCACAACCGAACCACACCCGGCCGCGCTGCAGCCCGGGCCCGGTGGGTCAACGTCGCCGTCTCCGTGGGCCCCTGCCGGCCCCGTCGCCTCGCTCGTCACCGACACCGGACTCGTCACCCTCGTCGAGGGCTCCAGCTTCTGTGTGTCGGGCCGCAGCGGTGACATGCTCGCTGACCTGCCCCATGGCCTGTTCGTCCTGGACACGCGGTGCCTGTCACGCTGGGAGCTCACCGTCGATGGCCACCCCCTCGAGCCGCTGACGGTCGCCTCCGACGCACCGTTCGAAGCCACCTTCGTCAGCCGGGTCCACCCCGGTCGCCACCAAGCCGACAGCGAGCTGCTGGTCTTCCGCCGGCGGCACGTGGGACACGGCATGCGCGAACGGCTGACCATCCACAACTTCGGCACGAGCCCTGCTCGGATCGACCTCGCGATCGAGCTCGACATCGACTTCGCGGACGTCTTCGAGGTGAAGGAGTCACGGGTGTGCCGCCGTGAGTCCTATTCGATCACGTGCACGCCCACCGAATGGCGATCGGTGCACGAAGCCGAGGAGCTCACCAAGACCGTCACCTTGCACCTCTCTCGAGCTGCTGTCACCGAACCCAGCCGGCTCTCCTGGACGCTCGACGTACCGGCCCGTGGCCAATCGGAGCTCTGCCTGGAACTGGACCTGGCCGTGGGTGACCACCTGATCGAACCCCGGTTCCGGTGCGGGCAGCCCGACGAGCACGCCGAGCCCACCCGCCGGCACACGGCCTGGCGTGCCGGGACACCCGTTCTCAAGACCGACCACCCCGCGCTGGCTCGAGCGGTCACCAGGGCGATGGAAGATCTCGGGGCGTTACGCATCTTCGACCCTGAGCACCCCGAGCTCCCCGTGACCGCGGCCGGCGCACCGTGGTTCATGACCCTCTTCGGGCGTGATTCCCTGATCACCGGGTGGATGGCGCTGCTTTTCGAACCGTCCCTCGCCCTCGGCGTCCTCCAGACGCTGGCCCGCCTCCAAGGGACACGGGTCGACGACGCCACCGAGGAAGAGCCAGGGCGCATCCTCCACGAGGTCCGCTTCGAGAAGGCCGCATCGCTCGCCCTGGGAGGTGGCGCCGCCTACTACGGCACCGCGGACGCCACGGCGCTGTTCGTCATGCTCGCCGGTGAACTGCGCCGCTGGGGAGTGGCCACCGACGTCATCGACGGTCTCGTTCCCCACCTCGATCACGCTCTGGCATGGATCGAGGACTGGGGCGACCGCGATGGTGACGGCTATGTCGAATACCAGCGACGGAACCCCTCGGGCCTGGTGAACCAGGGGTGGAAGGACTCCTGGGACGGGGTGAACCACGCCGACGGGCGGATCGCCGCTCCACCCATCGCGTTGTGCGAGGTGCAGGGCTATGTGTACGCCGCCTACCGGGCGCGGGCCCACCTGGCGGCCGAGGTCGGAGACCTCGCGACCGCCGAGCGCTACGACAGCAAGGCAGCAACGCTCAAAGAGGCGTTCAATCGGGATTTCTGGCTGGACGATCGTGGCTGGTTCGCGATCGGCCTCGACGCCACCAAGGAGCCCATCGACGCGCTGTCGTCCAACATCGGCCACTGTCTCTGGACGGGGATCGTCGACGAGGACAAGGCAACACAGGTCGCGGACCACCTCCTGTCACCCGAGATGTTCACGGGGTGGGGCATCCGGACCCTCGCCAGCTCGATGGCCCGGTACAACCCGATCAGCTACCACAACGGATCGGTCTGGCCGCACGACACCGCGATCTGCGCCGCCGGTCTCATGCGTTACGGCTTCGTCGACCACGCCACCACCGTCATCGAGGGCCTGCTCGAGGTCGCCCACGTCCTGGGCGGTCGCCTGCCCGAGCTGTTCGCAGGCCTCGACCGCCGCGAGCTCTCCGTTCCCGCGGCCTATCCCACGTCGTGCTCGCCACAGGCGTGGGCCGCCGCATCTCCGCTGCTCCTCCTGCGGACCATGCTCCGGCTCGACCCGTCGGCCCACCGCCAGCAGGTCCACCTCGCGCCGGTCATGCCCCAGGGCATGACCCGCCTCGAACTGCACGGCATCCGCATAGGGGACCGGACGCTGGACATCCGCTGGGAGCGAGGCGACGTGACCGTCGACGGGCTCGGCGGACTGGAGCTCCTGGCGACACCGCGCCCGCCGGTACACGACTCCTGAACCCCCGGCCCCGCCTCTCGCCCGCAACGCGAGCCGGGCGCACCGCGGGTGAGGGACGATCAGCGCGCTCGACCGCGCATCGCGGGCATTCCTGTGCGCAGACTGTCGCTGATGCGCATCGCCCTCATCGCTCCGCCGTGGCTCCCCGTCCCCCCACCGGCGTACGGCGGCACCGAGACTGTGCTGGATCAGCTGGCCCGAGGCCTGTCCGAGGCCGGCCACGAGGTGGTGCTGCACACCACGGGCGACAGCACCTGCCCGGTGCACACCGCCTGGGTGTACGAGCAGTCGCAGGCCCCCCGGATGGCCGACGCGGCTGTCGAGCTCCGGCACCTGCTCCATGCCTACCACCGGATCGACGCGGAGGGTGTCGACGTGGTCCACGATCACACGCTGGTGGGCCCTGTCCGCGCCGCCGCCGAGGGGCGCCCGAACGTGCTCACGACGGCGCACGGCCCGTTCGACCAGGAACTGGCTGCCATCTACTCGGAGATCGCGACCCGCGTCTCCATCATCGCCATCTCGAGGGACCAGGCTCGATCGGCTGGCGGCACCCCGATCGCGCGGGTCATCCACCACGGAGTCGATCCGGGTGCCTACCCGGTCGGGCAGGGCGACGGCGGGTACGTGGCCTTCCTCGGCCGGATGGCACCGGCGAAGGGGGTCGACCTCGCGATCCGAGCAGCACGAGAAGCGGGCATACCGCTGTTGATCGCAGCCAAGATGCGCGAGCCGGCAGAGGTCGAGTACTTCGAGACCTGCGTGCGCCCACTGCTCGGTGGGGAAGTCGAGTACCTCGGCGAGGTCGAGCGGGCGGAGAAGCTGGAGCTGCTCCGCCGGGCACGTGCCCTCCTCAACCCCCTCCGCTGGCGGGAGCCGTTCGGCATGGTCATGGTCGAGGCCCTCGCCTGTGGCACCCCCGTCATCGCCTTCGCCCGGGGGTCCGTGCCCGAGATCATCGATGACGGTCGCACGGGCTGGCTGTGCGCCGACGAGCCGGCGCTGGTGCGAGCTCTCGGGCGCGTCGACCGGCTCGACCGAGCGGCATGCCGCCGTGCCGTCGAGACCCGGTTCTCGACCCGGCGGATGGTCCAGGAGCACCTGGAGCTGTACCAGGCGGTGGTGTGCCGAGCCGGCGAGCGGGGGCACCGCAGAGCGAACGGGTTCCAGCGAGCGCGCTGAACCGCGGCTTCACCGAGTGAGTTCAGCGGCGACGCGATCCGTAGTCCCCGAAGGGGTCGTCACGCTCACGCACCGCCTCCCGGAAGCCGACCGCCATTGAACGCTCGACGAAGTCGAGACCTTCCTGAGTGTGACGGGCGATGCCGTCGAACAGGGTGCCGAGTAGCCGGCTCGAGGCCATCCCCATGTTCTCGGCGGTCTGGTTGCACAGCAGCTTCAGCATCACGAGCTGGCTGGTCGGCACCAGAGCGATCCGCGCCGCCAGAGCCTCGGCGTGCTCCTGCAACGCCTCATCCGGAACCGCTTCGAGGATCATGCCCATGACCGCTGCTTCGGTCGCGGGAATCTCGTCGCCGGTCAGCAGATAGCGCTTCGCCCGCTCGAGGCCCAAGCGATACACCCACATGGCGGTCGTCGGCGTCCCCCACACCCGCGACGGTGGGTACCCGAAACGGGCGCCCTCCCCGGCGATGATCAGGTCCGCGCACAGCACGAGATCGGTGCCGCCGCCGATGCACCATCCCTGTACCGCGGCGATGGTGGGCTTGGTCGCGTACCAGAGCTTGAGGTAGGCGTCGACGAAGCTCTTCATGAACCGATAGTCGGCGACCGAGTCCCACACCCGGTCACCGTCGCTCGCCCGCCACGGTGCCGGGCGCTGCCCGGCGGGCGTCGCCCGCTCGGCCGGTCGATTCTCCCGCGACGCCTGCGCTTCGGTGGCCCAATCGAGGCCGTAGCCCGCGCAGAACGCGGGCCCCTCGGCTCGCAGGAGGATGACTCGTACCTGCGGGTCGGCATCAGCGGCGTCGATGGCATGGGAGAGCTCGTCTCTCAGCGCGGGTGTGATCGTGTTGTACTCGTCCGGGCGCGCCAGCCAGATGGACCGCACGCCAGCGGAGGTCTCGGTCCGCAACGTCGTGTACCGGTCCACCGCTGCTGACCCGCCTAGTCCTGCTCGTCCTCGCCAGCCCGGGGCCAGTCGTCCTCGTCGCCGAGCCCAGCCGGCATCGACTGCTCGATGACATCGGCCTCGGGAGCCTCGTCCGGCACGGTCAGCGATGGCACTGTCGCCAGCAGCTCCTCCTCGGGACGCTCACCTGCCGGTGGGAGTTGCTGTTCCACCGCATCGACCTCAGGGGCTTCGAGGTCCTCGGGTGGACGCGGTCGCTCGTCGGGGGTGGTGTCCATCCACATGAACCTACCGAGCGATCCGAGCTCCCACCGCACGGGCCGCCAGGTTTCCGGTGCGGCGGCCTCCGCCTGATCAGACGACCGGACCGCACAGCCGACGCGTCAGCTCGCTCCTGCCGCCCGTTCCCGGAGCACCCGCCGGAGGATCTTGCCCGATGCAGACTTGGGAATCTCCTCGACCAGCGTGAGCCGGCGGATCTGCTTGTAATGGGCGACCCGGTCAGCCACGTACTGCGTGATCTCCTCGGGCGTCGCCTCCTGTGCCGGCTTCAGCACCACGTAGCCGACAGGGATCTCGCCGGCTTCGTCGTCGGGAACGCCGATCACCGCGGCATCGGCCACCGCCGGATGGGTCAGCAACAGCGCCTCCAGCTCGGCCGGAGGAACCTGGAAGCCCTTGTACTTGATGAGCTCCTTCAGGCGATCGACCACGTACAGGTGACCGTCACGGTCGATGTGGCCGATGTCGCCGGTGTGCAGCCAGCCATCGGCGTCGATGGTCTCGGCGGTGGCGCGCTCGTTGTTCAGGTATCCCTTCATCACCTGCGGACCCCGGATCCAGACCTCGCCGTCCGCATCGATCCCGAGCGGCTCGCCGCTGGCCGGATCGACGATCTGCACCTCGGTGTTGGGCACGGTCAACCCCACCGAGCCGGGCTTGCCCATCCCCTCCGGGGTGAGATGGGTGACCGGCGACAGCTCGGTCATGCCGTAGCCCTGCACCACTTCACACCCCAGCCTTGCGCCGGCCTCGGCCGCCAGCTCTGCGGAAAGCGGCGCTGCACCCGAGAACACCTGCTTCACGTTCGACAGGTCGAAGTCATCGACGATGGGGTGCTTGGCCAGCGCGACCACGATCGGCGGGGCCACGAACGACCGGGTGATCTTGTGGTCCTGGTGGGCCGCCAGAAACTGCTCGAGGTCGAACCGGGGCAGGGTGACGATGGTGGCGCCCGCCCGCAGCCCGGTGTTCATCAGGACCTGCATGCCGTAGATGTGGAAGAAGGGCAGCACGGCCATCACGACGTCGTCGGCATCCATGCCGGTGGGCCCGAGCACCTGCGCGATGTTGGCGACCAGGTTGCGGTGGGTGAGCATGACCCCCTTGGAGAGCCCGGTCGTCCCCGACGAGTACGGAAGCACCACCACGTCATCCGGATCGACCTTGACCTGCTCGGCCAGCGGTGGGCCGGCAAGCTCGAGCACCGAGGGCGTGTCGTCCGTGCGCTCGCCAAGCAGGACGATCTGCTCGACCGTGGTACCCGTGGCCGCCTCCCGAGCGGTGGCGAGGAATGGCGCGACGGTCACGAGTACGGAGGCCCGCGAATCGGCGAGCTGGTGGTGCACCTCCCGGGCGGTGTACGTCGGGTTCACAGTGGTGACGCTGCCGCCAGCCATGGCCGCGCCGTGGAAGACCGTCGCGTACTCGGGAACGTTGGGAGCCATGATGGCCAGCACGTCACCCGGGCCGAACCCCCGACCGGCGAGCCCGCCAGCGAGAGCCCGGACCTGCTCGTCGAGCTGGCGGTAGGTGAGCACCCGCCCGCTCGGTCCGTCGATGAGCGCTGGCTTGGCATCCAACTCCCTGGCGCGCTCGAGCACGAACGGGGTCAGCGGGGTCTCGGGGATGTCGATGTCCGGGAACGGGCTGCGGTGGATCACGTGGTCTCCCCCCGACGCTCACTCACCCGAGCAGCGAGCCGATGGCCCGCCACACGGGACGATCATCCGCCAGACAGTAGGGCAACCGTCGAGGTGAAGGGGGCGAGGGTTGGTCAGGGTGTCACGACCGAGCGAGCGCCTTGTGCTTGAGCTCCTCGTACTCCTGTGGCGAGATGGCCCCGCTGTCGAGCAGCTCCTTCGCAGTCTTGATCTCCGCTGCTGTGCCATTGCCCGCTCCAGCGGTCTCCCGCACGTAGGCGCGGAACTGCTGCTCGGCTCGCTGCTGGGCGTCGGCCGAACGCTCGGCCATACCCCGGCCGCGGGTCACGAGGTACACGAAGACCGTGACGAACGGGACGAGGACGAGGAAGATGCACCACAGCGCCTTGGACCATCCGCTGAGCTCATCACTACGGAACAGATCCCCGATGATCCCGAAGATGATCCAGAGAAAGATGACGAAGAAGAAGACCACGACGATCGACCAGAGCACGTCGCCGAGGCTGATGTCCGCGAGCACCATCGGCCCTGCCACCTCCTGAGCATGCCCGCGCGGGTCGCGGGCCCGTGCTCAGGAGACCACGCTTCACCGCCGGTGGCCGGGTCGCGTGCCGAAGTTGTGTGCCCTCAAGCCGCCACCCCGCACATGCAGTGGTGCTCATGGCGCGGGTGGTGACCAACCGGGGAGATCCGTGCGGGTCGCTGCGTCAGTCGTCGTCGACCGCCGCGTAGGAAGCCGAGCTGCTGGACGGACGTCGTCACTTGTCTCGGGGGAACTGGTCCGCTCGACGCGGACCTGCGAGGATGCCCGGCTCATGCGACGACTGCATGACCGGGTCGCGGTGGTGACCGGTGCCGGCAGCGGCATCGGCCAGGCGACGAGCGTGCTGCTGGCCCGCCAGGGCCTCGACCTCGCGCTGGTCGACCTCCGCCCTGAGGGGCTGGAGGAGACGGCCGCGCTGGTTCGCGCCGCGGGCCGCACCGCCACGAGCCACCTCGCCGATGTCGCCGACGCAGACCGGATGGCCGAGCTACCTGCCGAGGTGCTCGATGCGCACGGCGCCTGCCACGTGCTCGTGAACAACGCCGGCGTCACGGCTGCCGGACGGTTCGAAGCTGAGTCCCTCGAAGACCTGCGCTGGATCGTCGGCATCAACGTCTGGGGTGTCGTGCACGGCTGCCGGGCCTTTCTGCCGGTACTGCGACGGATGGACGAGGCACACATCGTGAACCTCTCGAGCATGGTCGGGCTCCTCGGGCTTCCCCAGAACGCGTCCTACTCCCTCACCAAGGGCGCGGTCCGCTCCTTCAGCGAAGCCCTACGAGCCGAACTGATCTCCACGTCGATCGGGGTCACGGTGGTGCTCCCGGGAGCGATCCGCACGAACATCATGTTCGGGGCCCGCGGCGCGGAGGCCGATCGCCTGGCACGGATGGGAGCCTCGCGGCTCGCCCCGCTCGCCCTCCGCCCCCCGGAAGCCGTCGCCCGCCGGATCGTGCGGGCCATCGAGAAGAACCAGGCCCGGGTGGTGGTGGGTCCCGACGCACGGGCCGTGGACCTGGTGTCGCGGGTCCTGCCGGGCCGCTCGGGTCTCGTGGGCCGGCTCCTCGACCGGCTGGCGCCTGCGAACGGGCCCACCGGAGCCGAGCCGACCGCGCGGCACTGAGGGGACGGCGGGATTACCGCTCCGGCCCCCCGGCGACGAGCACCGGGTTCTCAACCAGCGGCGTGCGCAGCGCAACGATCATCATCGAGAAGTCGGCCACGGCGACGAGGTGACCCTGCTCGTCGACCACCTCGCAGCCGACCACGATCAGCTGGCTGCCTCTCCGGATGACCTCGGCTCTGGCCAGCACGGTCTCGGTGCGGGCCCGACCGAGGTAGCGGATGTGCATGTCCACGGTGACGAGCGACTCCCGGGACGGATCGAAACCGCTGCTCCCCACGGCGGCCAGCGCACAGGCGAGGTCCACCATGGTGGCGATTGCGCCACCGTGCAGGCTGCCGGTGGAGCCGAGCGCCTCGGCCTTCACGGGCATCCGGACCTGCGCCCGCCCCTCCCCCGCGGCAGGGGGCTCGTAGTCGAGCGCCAGCATCCGGTGCAGGGGGATCTGGTCGATGGCACCAGGTTGGGACTCGGCCACGGGGCACCCTCCTTCGAGACGTGCCGACAGGGCTAGCACCGGTCGAGCGCGGCATGCAAGACATATTGGGAAAGTGTCCTGATACCCGATCACGGGGTGAGGGCGGGACCTGCGGGAAGCACCAGGTGTTCGATCCCGCGGGAAGCCGGTACGCCAGCCTGTGGCGTCAGCCCTCGAATGCCGAGCGCAGGGCGGCGATGGCCTGATCCTGGTAGGCCCGGGCCGACGGGAGCAGGCGGGTGAAGGCGAACGACGGGTGGATGTGCCCGTCGAGGCGCACGTGCGTCGCCGGCACACCGGCCGCGGCGAGCGCCGAGGCGTAGGCCTCGCCGTCCCCTCGCAGCTTGTCGTATTCAGCGGTCATGATCCACGCCGGCGGCAGGCCCCGATGGTCGTCGGCCAGCAGCGGGGAGCACCAGGGCTCGCGCGCCTGGGCCGGGTCGGCGAGGTAGTGCGCGAGGTAGTCGTCGATGGCAGCTCGGTCGAGCAGGTAGCCGTCGGGCACCTCCCGGAATCCCGATTGCGAGCAGGTCGCGTCGGTGGTCGGCACGTCGAGCCACTGGTGCACGAGGCGGGGACCGTTGCGATCGCGGCTCATCAGGCAGGCCACCGCCGCCAGGTTCGCTCCGGCGGACTCGCCACCGATCGCCACCCGAGCAGGGTCGACGTCGAGCCGGCCGGCATGCTCCACGAGCCACTCGAGCGCGGCGTAGCAGTCCTCGGGCGGGGTCGGGTACTGGTTCTCGGGGGCCAGGCGGTAGTCGACCGAGGCCACGACGCATCGGGCACCCGCGGACACCGCCCGGCAGCGCTGCTCCCGCTCGTCGAGGGTCCCCATGCAGAAGCCACCGCCGTGGAGGAACACGTAGAGCGCGAACGGTCCGGCCCCGTGCGGGCGGTACAGCCGGACCCTGATCCGCCCACCGGCCACGGGCACCGCGACGTGCCCGATCGCGGCGGGTCTCGGCTCCGGCGCGATCAGCAGGCCCGCGCCCCGGTGCGACAGGCGCGCCGCCTGCTCCCGGCGGGCCGCCATCGGCACCGACAGATCGTCGGGGCGGAGCTTGGCGATCCGGATCAGTAGCGACAGTCGGGGATCGATCGGCATCGACCGGGCACCGTAACGCAGCTCACCATCACCTCAGCAGGGCGAGACGCCTTCGAAGAGTGTCTTGTGTCCGCTTCCGGGTCGCGGCTAGGCATGGGGCGGTGAGCGAGGCGGTCCCGGATTGGAAGGCGCGCCCCGGAGGCCCCGAGTACGAGGCGGTGCGGGCCCGGCTGGTCGACGCGGCGGAGTCGATCGTCCGCGACCGCGGGGTGAGGGCGCTGCGCCTCGACTCCGTCGCCGAGGTCGCGGGGCTTCACCGCTCCTCCGTCTACCGCTACTTCGGATCGAAAGAAGAGCTGCTGACCGCGGTCGTGGCCCGCTCCTCCCTGCGGGTCCGCAGGAAGGTGGTGCGCAAGCTCGGCCGGGACGCACCGCTGGAGCGGTTCCTGGGCGAGGGTCTGGCGATGGCCATCGCCGAGGTGGCCACCGACCCCGTGCACCGGTCGCTGCTGTCACCGTCGGCCAGCGAAGCGCTGGCCCGCGCCGGGGGGAAGGCGCTGACCTCCGGCCTCCGCCCGCTGGTGGATCCCGTGTTCGAGCGCGCCGCCGAGCAGGGCATCCTCCGGGAGGGGGTCACACCCGAGGACGCCACCTGGTGGCTGCAGATCGTGGCTGCGGGGCTGGCCCGCTCACCGGAGATCGTTCCCGAGCGTGCGGAGCTGGTGCGCCTCCTCGAGCTGATGCTGGTGCCAGCGCTGCTCGCGACCGATCGAAGGTCGCGCAAGGACACCGGCGCCTCGTCCTAGCGCTGGTGGGCTCGGTCGGCCTCGCTCCCCGTCACGCGCTTTCCTCTGAGGGCCCGTCGGGGTGACCAGGGCGATCCCCTGATCCGTTGCCCTCGTAGAACTGCGCATACCACCGCCGGAACTCGGCGATCGGACCGTCTCCCTTCACCAGGACCGGGCGCTCGCGGTAGGAGAGGTCACGCCAGATGGGCACGTCGGCCTGCAGGCCATAAGGACCGGTGACCTGCACGATCAGGTCCTCCGCGGCTGCTTCGAGCTCGCGGGGGAAGTAGAAGTGCCACAGCAGGCGGCAGTTCCCCCGGTCGATGGGGGTGGTCGCGGCCACGATGGTCATCAGCGACGGGAACCGCAGGATCGCCACCCCGGGCCCGTAGGAGTGCCGGATGAACGACACGCCGTCACCGAGCGACTCCTCGACCCAGGAGCATGGCCCGTCGAAGTGGAAGGCGGAGATGTCGCGCGGGATCACGTCCTTGCCGTGGACGTAGCGGAAGTGCGCGTAGTCGACGTTGTTCTCCGCCATCTCCTGGAGCGCGGCGACCAGCTCGAAGCGCCAGGGGTACGCCTCGCTCCACGACGGGTCGGAGGCCTCCGGGACGGCCGGGATCTCGAAGTTCGGCGGCGCGTCAGCGGCGTGGTACCAGAAGTAGACGAGGCCGTCGGCCTCGTGCACCGGGTAGCTGCGCACCCGAGCTCGGGACGGGATGCGGGAGTCGGAGTAGGGGATGCGCACGCAGCGGCCGTCAGCCCCGAACTCCCACCCGTGGTAGGGGCATTTGACCCGCTCCCCCACCACCCTGCCGCCGCCGAGGTGGGCGCCCATGTGCGGGCAGTGAGCGTCAAGCACGCTCGCTCGCCCGAGCTCGTCGCGCGCCACCACGAGCTCCCGATCCACCAGCCGGATCGACACCAGATCGCCCTCGGCGAGCTCGTCGCTGGCGACGATGGCGTACCAGCCGTTGGGGACGGGCAGCACGTGGGACCGGGGAGGCAGTGACGACTCGATGCGCCGGCGCGGGCGCGGACCGCCGCCCGCCAGCGCCTCCCGGACCCGTCCGAGATCCGGAAGCGCGATGCCGTTGATCCGCCCGTAGAGCTGATCTCCGACGCTGCCGGCAGCGACCGCCTCCGCGGCGGGCGAAGCGGCCGGCGGGTCGGACTGCTCGCTCATCGACTCCTCATCGCAGAAGACCTCCGGGTGGCCGGCGTGGGGGTCATCGCCGGTGGGACGCCGCTCCCGCGAGGTTCTAGCACCGCGGCGCCGAGGTCACAAGACGCTCTCAGAATCTGTCTCGTCACGTTCGGCTGGAGCGCACCTGCCGTTCGGTCCAGCAGGTACCTTGCACGCAGCGCCTGCATCCGAGCCACCACGATGGCCAGCAAGGAGGTCGCCATCCGCCGCCAGACCCGCGCCAGCGTGCCCGTGCGGGGCGACGGCCACCCGCACCGGGAGGCCTCCCCGCCCCACGCGGTCGAGGCCGTGGAGGAGACCATCGGCGACGACCGGACCACGACCGCGCCAGCAGCGTTCCACGTGCTGGCGAAGCCGACCGGCGCGATCTGCAACCTCGACTGCCGGTACTGCTACTTCCTGACCAAAGAAGCGCTCTACCCCGGCGATCGCTTCCGCATGAGCGACGAGGTGCTCGACACCTACATCCGCCAGCTCCTCGAAGCCCACCAGGCACCCGAGGTCACGATCGCCTGGCAGGGTGGTGAGCCGACGCTGATGGGGGTGGAGTTCATCCGCCGCTCCCTCGAGGCGGTCGAGCGACACCGGCGCCCGGGCCAACGCATCACCCACACCATCCAGACCAACGGCACCCTGCTCACCGACGAGTGGTGCGAGCTGCTCGCCGACCACCAGTTCCTGGTCGGCATCAGCATCGACGGCCCGAGGGAGCTGCACGACGCCTACCGGCTCGACAAGCGCGGCGCTCCGACGTTCGACAAGGTGGCGCGAGGCCTGGACCTGTTGCTCGCCCACGGGGTCGAGGTCAACGTGCTGTGCACCGTGCACGCCGCCAACCAGGACCACCCGATCGAGGTCTACCGATGCTTCCGCGACGAGCTGGGGCTCCGGCACATCCAGTTCATCCCCATCGTCGAGCGTGACAACGCGACAGGCTTCCAGGAAGGGAACACGGTCACCCACCGGTCGGTCGATCCCCACTCCTGGGGACGGTTCCTGATCACGGTGTTCGACGAGTGGGTCACCGGCGACGTCGGCGAGGTCTTCGTCAGCCACTTCGACGCCGCCCTCGCCTCCTGGCTGGGCATCCCCCCTGCCCTGTGCATCTTCCGGGAGACCTGTGGCGACGCGCTGGCCCTCGAGCACAACGGGGACGTGTACTCCTGTGACCACTTCGTCGAACCCGACCACCTGCTCGGCAACATCACCACCACCCACCTGGTCGAGCTCGCGGGCTCACCCCGGCAACGCCGGTTCGGTGAGGCCAAGCGCGCCAGCCTGCCCGCGTACTGCCGGCGTTGCGAGGTGCGCTTCGCCTGCCACGGCGAGTGCCCGAAGAACCGCTTCGTCCTGACCCCCGACGGCGAGCCCGGTCTCAACTACCTCTGCCCGGGCTACAAGGCCTTCTTCGAGCACATCGACGGCCTGATGCGGCTCATGGCCGGCCTGCTGCGCGCCGGGCGACCAGCGAGCGACGTGCGAGCGGTGCTGGCCGCGGCGGGGCGGAACGATCCCTGCCCGTGCGGCAGCGGGCGCAAGGCGAAGCGCTGTCATCCCGCCCGCTGACGGCCGCCGCGAGCCCGGCCGGCGCTCCGGCGTCGATGCGGAGCTGGAGACGGCCTAGGCTGCGGTCGACGTGATCACCCCAGTCTCCCTGCGATGACGATGGACGCTCCCGAGACCGTGACCGAGGCTGTCGAGCTGTTGCGCTCCCTCGGATACACCGACGACTTCGAGCTCTCGGCGACCGGCCTGACCACCGCGGTGGAGGTCGATCCCCACACGCTGGAGAGCGCGACGGTCGACTACACGTTCCGCTTCGAGGGCCCGAGCGATCCCGGCGACGAGGCGATCGTGCTCGGGGTCAGCTGCCCCGACTGGGGCCGGCGAGGAGTCGTGGTCTCCGCTTACGGCCCCGACGTGGACCCGGAGCACGCCGAGCTGCTGCTGGCGCTGACCCGGCGATCGGGCGACGCCGGCTGAGCAGCGGCTGTGCAACCCGGTCCCGGTTCACCCGAGACTGATCGTCACGGCGGCGGTCGGGGGACGAGGACCGTCGGGTGGTCGCATCGCTCTGCGAGGTAGCTGGCAGTGCTACCCATCAACAGCGAGGCGATCGGCCCTGCACCCCGTGACCCGACCACGACCAGTCGGGCATCGAGCTCGTCCGCGGTCTCGGGGATGAGCGCCCGCGGGTCGAGCGTTCTGACCACCGTGCGCACCTCGACACCGGCCTCGCGCGGGGGGCGTGACTGCTCCTCGGCGATCGCCTGGCCGGCGCGGTCCATCGCGTCGCCGAACGAGTACGGGGAGCCTGGCAGCTCGTAGGACACCGCGTGCACCACCACCATCGGGCTGGAGAGCGCCAGCGCCACCTCGGTGGCCCATTCGACGGCGGCGGCCGCGCTCGCCGATCCGTCCACCCCGACCACCACCGGCCCCTCGTGCGCCCCGAGGGGTGAGGGGATCACGGCCACGGGGCACGTGGCGCCTTCCACGACCCGCCGGCTCACCGAGCCGAGCAGCCGGCCCGCGACGGCTCCGAGCCCGCGCCGCCCGACCACGATCAGGTCGGCTCGCCAGCGCTCGGCTGCCCGCAGCACGGCGAGGTCCGCGACGCCCGGCTCGACGATCGCCTCGACGCCCTCGGCGCCCTCCGCCAGCTCGTCACGGAGGAAGCGGGTGAGCTCCGAGGTGACCTCGGCGGTGACCTCGTCCTGCCCCCGCAGGGACGGCCCACCGGGCAACGCCGCCGAGGACGGGTACTCCCACGCCCGCACCGCGCCCATCGACGCACCCATCTGATCGGCGAAGCGACGGGCCCATCGCAACGCGGCCGCCGACCCCTCCGAGCCATCGACCGCGACCAGGATCATCATGGGCAGGACCCCTACTGGAGTGACGAACGATCACACCCTCGGTGGGAGCCGGCATCCCGTCGATCCCATCGGGTGACGGGCTCCGATGCTCCCGCTGCGCGAGCGCTCGCCTATCGTTGCATGCGGCGCGCCGGGAAGCCTGGTCGGCGAACGTTCAGTCGCGGATCTCGTCGAAGGGAGCGCTCCATCGTGGCCACCCCATCTGCCGACACCACCCGGTCGGCTCCGGCTCCCGGGAGCAACGCACATCACGCGCTGGCCGCCCACGAGGTGCTGCTGCTGCTCGAGACCGACCGCCGCGACGGTCTGAGCGAATCCGAGGCCGCTCACCGCCTCGAGCGCTACGGACCCAACCAGCTCCCTGCGGTCGACACCGCGGGACCGCTCGCCCGGTTCCTCCGGCAGCTCAACCACCCGTTGATCTACGTGCTCCTCGCCGCGGGCACGGTCACGCTCCTGCTGCGCGAGCTGGTCGACTCCGCCGTGATCTTCGGCGTCGTGTTGGTCAACGCCGTCGTGGGCTTCATCCAGGAGTCCAAAGCCGAGGCGGCGCTCGACGCGCTCCGGTCGATGGTCCGCACCCATGCCCGGGTGCGCCGTGACGGCCAGGTTCGCACGATCCCGTCCGAGGAGCTGGTGCCCGGTGACATCGCGCTGATCGAGGCCGGCGACAAGGTGCCCGCCGACCTGCGACTGATCGAGGTCGCCGAGCTGCAGGTCGACGAGTCGGCGCTGACCGGCGAGTCGCTGCCGGTGGTGAAGGACGAGGTGGTCCTGGCCGACTCCACCCCGGTCGCGGACCGGCGCAACATGCTGTATTCGGGCACCCTGGTCACCAACGGCACGGGCACGGGCGTGGTGGTGGCCACGGGCGCCGAGACCGAGCTCGGCGAGATCCACCGGCTGGTCGGTACCGCGGAGACCCTGGCCACCCCCCTGACCCGCAAGCTCACCGCCTTCAGCAAGCTGCTCACGGTGGTGATCCTCGGCTTGGCGGCGGTCACCTTCGCGGTGGGGCTCCTGCGGGGCGAGCGGGCCACCGAGATGTTCACCGCCGCGGTGGCGCTCGCGGTGGGGGCGATCCCCGAAGGGCTCCCCGCCGCGGTCACCATCACACTGGCCATCGGGGTGAACCGCATGGCCCGGCGCCGGGCGGTCATCCGGCGCATGCCCGCGGTGGAGACGCTCGGGAGCACCACCGTCGTGTGCTCCGACAAGACCGGCACCCTCACCGAGAACCAGATGACGGTACGGGCACTGTGGACTCCCCACCATCACTACGAGGTCACCGGGGCCGGCTACCAGCCCGACGGCACCGTCCTCGACCCGGGTGGGGCGCCGGCCGCCCTCGACACCGACCACGCGCTCCGCTGGACGCTCGTGGCCGGCGCCCTGTGCAACGACGCCCGGCTCGACCACACCGACGGCACCTGGGCGGTCGTCGGCGACCCGACCGAGGGGGCGATGCTCGTCGCCGCCACCAAGGCCGGGATCGACCCGAAGAGCCTGCGGAACGAGCTCCCCCGGGTGGCGTCGATCCCGTTCAACTCCGAGCGCAAGTACATGGCCACGCTGCACACCGGCAGCGACGGCGCGGTGGCGCTGGTGAAGGGGGCCGTCGAACGGATCGTCGATCTGTGCGCCGACCAGATGGGGCCCGACGGTCGAGCCGAGCCACTCGACCGCGAGCGGATCCTCGCCGCCGCCGAGGAGCTCGCCCACCGCGGCCTGCGGGTCCTGGGAACGGCGCACGGTCACCTCGCGAGCGAGGGCGACTTCGGAGTCGAGGCGATCCGGGGCAGCCTCACGTTCACCGGCCTGCACGCCATGCTCGACCCGCCCCGACCGGGAGCGATCGACGCCGTGCGGTCGTGTCACACCGCCGGCATCGACGTGAAGATGATCACCGGCGATCACGCCGCCACCGCCACCGCGGTGGCCGAGCAGCTCGGCATCCTCACCGGTGACGAGCCCGGTCGGGTACTCACGGGCACCGAGCTCGCCTCGCTCACCCCCGAGGAGTATCCCGCCGCCGTCGAGCGGGCGTCCGTGTTCGCCCGGGTGTCACCGGAGCAGAAGCTGCGTCTGGTGGAGGGTCTCCAGGCTCGCCATCACATCGTGGCCATGACCGGGGACGGGGTCAACGACGCACCTGCCCTGCAGCAGGCCGACATCGGTGTGGCCATGGGCCTCGGGGGGACCGAGGTGGCCAAGGAAGCGGCCGACATGGTCCTCACCGATGACAACTTCGCCACCATCGAAGCGGCGGTCGAAGAGGGTCGCGGGGTGTTCGACAACCTCACGAAGTTCATCGTGTGGACGCTGCCCACGAACATGGGTGAGGGTCTGGTGATCCTCATCGCCATCGTGCTCGGCAGTGCCCTGCCGATCCTGCCGGTGCAGATCCTGTGGATCAACATGACCACCGCCATCGCGCTCGGGTTGATGCTGGCGTTCGAGCCCAAGGAAGCCGGCATCATGCAGCGACCACCCCGGGACCCGCAGCGGCCGCTGCTCACCGGGGCGCTGGTGATCCGCATCCTGGTGGTCTCGGCCATGCTCATCGGCGGAGCCTGGTGGGTCTTCGAGTTCGAGCAGACCACGGGGGCCACCGCCGGGGAGGCCCGTACCGCGGCGCTCAACCTCTTCGTGGTCGTCGAGGCCTTCTACCTGTTCAGTTGCCGGTCGCTCACCCACTCGGTGTGGCAGGTGGGGGTGTTCTCCAACCGCTGGATCCTGGCGGGGGTTTCCGTCCAGGCCCTGGGCCAGATCGCCATCACCTACCTGCCGATCATGAACACCGTGTTCCAGACGTCGCCCATCAGCGCGGGGGTCTGGCTGCGGATCTTCGCCGTCGCCGCAGCCACCACGGTCATCGTCGCCATCGACAAGCGCCTCCGGCGGCAGCTCGCTTGGCCCTGAGGGCGAACATCCCATCCCCGTACTCGGGCGAGGATGAGGGAGAATGCGCTCTCGTCCCGGGCCCGGCCACCTCCGAGCGGAGCACTGCCTTGATGAACGACACCACTCCCGAGGCAGCCCCCGGGACTGCTCCCCCTCGAGCCGGCGCGGTGCTGGCCACCCTCATCCTCGTGGCGGCCATCGCCAACCTCCCCATGGCGACGGCGAACGTGGCATTGCCCAGCATCGGTCGGTATTTCGACGCCTCCCAGAGCGGGCTGAACCTCGTCGCCGTCGGCTACTCCCTCGGCCTGGCCACCTCGGTGCTGTGGCTGGGCGCGCTCGGTGACCGCTACGGGCGGAAATCGATGCTGCTCGCCGGGGTGGCGATCTCCGTCCCCACCTCACTGCTGGCGGCGTGGGCCCCGAACCTCGCAACGCTGGTGGTCGCCAGGGTCACAGGCGGTATCGCCGCGGGCATGGCCTACCCGACCACCCTGGCGTTGATCACCGCCCTGTGGGCCGCGGGGCCGGCCCGCACCAGAGCGATCGCGCTGTGGTCCGCCACCGGTGGGGCCATCTCCTCCCTCGGGCCGCTGATCGCGGGGCTGCTGTTGAGCCGCTACTGGTGGGGGTCGGTGTTCCTGGTCACCGTGCCGCTGGTCGCGCTCGGCGTACCACTGGCCGCCAGGCTCATCCCGGCGCACGTCAACGAGACCACCGACCCGGTGGACAACCTGGGGGGCATCCTGTCCGCCATCCTGGTGGGGGCGACGGTCCTGGCGATCAACTTCGTGCCCATCGCCGGCGCGGGTGCCACCATCGCGGGGCTGGTGGTGGTCGCGCTCGCCGCACTGGTGGGCTTCGTGATCCGCCAGCGCCGCACCCCGAACCCACTGTACGACCTGCGCATCGCGGCCCGGCGGGTCTTCTGGGTGGCGGCCTGCGCGGGCATCATCGTCTTCGGCTCATTGATGGGAGCGTTGCTCATCGGCCAGCAGTTCCTGCAGAACGTGCTCGGCTACTCGACCCTCGACGCCGGCCTGTCCATCCTGCCCGCCACGGTGGTCATGGTCCTCATCGCCCCCCGCTCGGCCAAGCTCGTGGACTCCCGCGGTTCGAGGTTCACCCTGCTCGTCGGCTTCGGGTTCGTGCTCGCCGGCTTCCTCACCATGCTGGCCTCATGGAAACAGGACGCGTCGGTCTGGACGGTCGTGGTCTGCTACGCGTTCGTAGGGGCGGGCGTGGGCTTCGCCGGCACCCCGGCCTCGCGGTCGCTGACCGGCTCGGTACCGGTCACCCGCGCCGGGATGGCATCGGGCACCGCTGATCTGCAGCGGGATCTCGGCGGGGCGATCATGCAGTCGATCTTCGGCGCGCTGCTCACGGCCGGCTATGTGTCGACCGCCAACAAGCTGATCGCCGGCAGCCCTGAGGCGTCGCAGGTCAACGACCGCGTCCAGGCCCAGTTGACCAAGTCGTTCGCCAGCGCGGCCGACACCGCCCAGCAGTACCCGCAGTACTCGAGCCAGATCATCGAAGGCGCCCGGCAGGCCTTCGTCGACGGCCAACGCTGGGCCTACCTCGCCGGAAGCGTGGCCGTGCTCGCCGGTGGCGCGCTGGTGTACTTCCTGTTCCCCAAGCGCGACACCGAGCAGCAGCTCCTTGCTCGCTACCACGCCGAGGACGCCGCGGTCGCGCCGACCCCCGCCCGAGGGTGAGCCGGGATGAGGAGCGAGAGCCTCGATCCGGCGACGATCGCCGCCATCACCGCGGCGTTGATGTTCCTGGGGGTGCTCGCCAGCAAGGTCTCGTCGCGGTTGCGGGTGCCGGCGCTGTTGGTCTTCCTGGCGATCGGGATGCTGGCCGGCTCCGAGGGCATCGGGGGGATCGCCTTCGACGACCACCAGCTCGCCCAGACCGTCGGGGTGATCGCGCTGTCGTTCATCCTGTTCGCCGGTGGGCTGGACACCACTTGGGCCGAGGTCCGCCCGGTGGTCGGTCTCGGTGCGCTCCTGGCGACCGTCGGCGTGCTGGTCACGTCGATCGTGGTGGGGCTGCTGGCTGCGGTGATCCTCGACGTGCCGGCGGTGGTCGGGCTGCTGGTGGGGGCGATCATCTCCTCCACCGACGCGGCGGCGGTGTTCTCGGTCCTGCGGTCCCACAGTGTGGGGTTGCGGGGAACGCTACGACCGCTGCTCGAGCTCGAGTCCGGCAGCAACGACCCGATGGCGGTCTTCCTGACCGTCGCGTTCCTGGAGCTGGCGACGAACCCGGACGCCTCGGCGCTGGGGATCGTGCCGGTGTTCGTGCTGCAGATGCTGGTGGGCGGCGCAGTGGGCTGGGTGCTCGCCCGAGTGGCGGTGCCGGTGATGAACCGGCTGCGTCTCGAGTACGACGGCCTCTACTCGGTAGTGCTGATCGCGCTGGTGCTCGGCACCTTCGGCCTCGCCAGCCTGCTCGGGGGGAGCGGGTTCCTGGCGGTGTACGTGGCCGGCATCGTGCTCGGGAACTCGGTGTTCGTCCACAAGCGGAGCCTGATGCGGTTCATGGACGGTCTGGCCTGGCTCATGCAGATCTCCATGTTCCTCGTGCTCGGACTGCTCGTGTTCCCATCGGACCTGCTCCCGATCGCGGTCGAGGGCCTGCTCGTCGCCGCGGTGTTGATGTTCCTGGCCCGGCCAATCGCGGTGCTCGCGCTGTTGCTCCCCGCTCGCTACGGGATCCGCCAGAGCGTGCTCGTCTCCTGGGTCGGGCTCCGGGGTGCGGTGCCCATCATCCTAGCCACCTTCCCGCTGGTGAAGGACCTGCCCGAGGCGGAGGTGATCTTCGACGTCGTGTTCTTCGTGGTGCTGACCTCGGTGCTGATCCAGGGGACCACGATCCCCAGGGTGGCGTCGTGGCTCGGGGTCGACGTGCCCGCCGCCGAACGCCCCGCCGCACCCCTGGAGCTGGTGGGCCCGCCGGGGGACGCCACCGACCTCTACGACCTCGTCGTCGCCGCCGACGCGGCGGCCGCGGGCAAACAGCTCGTCGACGCCGGTCTCCCGTCGGGGGCGCTGATCGTG
Source organism: Rhabdothermincola sp. (assembly GCF_036846205.1). NCBI lineage: Bacteria > Bacillati > Actinomycetota > Acidimicrobiia > Acidimicrobiales > Iamiaceae > Rhabdothermincola > Rhabdothermincola sp. The sequence goes on from NZ_DAIUCK010000001.1 coordinate 79,170, forward strand.
CTGATCGGCAGAGGTGACGACTTCGCCCTCCCGCAGGGCTCCTCGATCCTCCAGCCGGGCGATCGGGTCCTGCTGCTCGCCCAGCAGGAGGTGCTCCCCGAGGCTCGCCGCCTGCTCGAAGGCCCGCCGTCGAGCTGAGATGGCTCAGGAGGACTGGTCGCCTTCCTCGGTGGCGGCGGCCTCGGTGGCGGCGGCCTCGGCCGCTGTGGCCAGGGCGCTCCGAAGCTGGGCCAGGGTGGGACTGCCCGCTCGGCCATCCGGGGTCTCGTAGGTGCGACAGGCGAGACCCACGGGGGCATCCGACGAGGCGAAGGGATCCAGACCGTTCACCCGTACCGACGGCGAACCGAGGAACCCGTAGTCATCGGCATCCTCCGGTGAACGGATGATCCGATGGGTCAGCTCGAAGCCGAACTCACGCTGCAACGCCGCGAGCCGCGCGTCGAGCTCCCGCCAGTGTGGGCAGCCCTCGAAGTAGGACAGCTCCACGAGCAGTGGTCGGATCATCGTGCAGCTCCCTTCCGTTGCTGGCCTCCTCGACCTCGGCTGATTGACGTGAGCTCATCCTCGGGCTCACGCGACCACTCGGTTCGCTCGACGGTCAGCCCCGCGTCGCTGCCGCCGGTTCGGGCCCGCCAGCACGACCCGGGTCCGGTCCCGGGGGTCGAGGTGCGGCGTTCCCTCGGGCCACAGCAGCTCGAGCGCTCCCCGGTCCACGGCGGGCGTCGCCGCCTTCAGCGCGGCGCACACCCCCACGAACGCGAGTCGGTCGACGTGGGTCCAACGGAACCCGAACCGGCGGCGCACGACATCGGGCATCGCCCCGTAGACCATGGTGCGCAGCAGATCTGAGCCCAGTCGGGTGGCGAGCCCACTGAGCGGCGCCAGCAGGCTCGGCAGGCGGATGGGCTCGGCCTGCGAGGCCGGGTTCTCGGTCGGGTCGAGCACCCACTGCACCGCGGGTGTCAGCTCGAGCTCGTGGCGGCAGATGGTCTCGAAGCGCTCACGGAAGGCCGCATAGGTGGGTGGCACCGGACGGTCGCTCACCCCGTACCGGTGGTACCAGGTCACGGTCTCGGCGTAGAGCTGCTCTCGCGCCGCGGGCGACAGCGGGATCGGGAAGTACAGCTCGCGGGCCCGGAACATCTCCCAGGTGAACGTGGCGTGGGCCCACCAGAACACCTCCGGGTCGAGCGCGTGGTAGCGGCGACCGTGGTGATCGACGCCTTTCACGCCGTGGTGGAAATCCCGGATCTGCCGTCCCCGGGCGGCACCCTCGGCATCGCTGGTGGCGAAGATCGCGCCCCAGATGAAGGGGATGGACCGGAAGATCCGGTCGTACGGGTCGTCGAAGAAGTTCGAGTGGTCACTGACCCCGGCACCGAGACCTGGCAGCATCAGCTGCAGGATCCCGGCCGCCATACCGGGAAGCAGGCTGCGAGGGTCGCCGGCGGTCTCCCACAGCAGCGATCCGGGGCCGAGTGGTGCACCTGCCACCCGCTCCCGGCCACTCGCCTGCCCCTCGTTCGCCGTCATCGCCCCTCCAACACGGTGCGCACGAAGGACCGGACCTGCGACCGGGCCGGCGGTGACGCCTCGGTGGCGGCCAGGACCGCGAACCCGAACATCGACGCCGCGATGGAAGCGGCCTGCTCGTCGCCGACCCCGAAGGACCGGATCACCCCGAGCACCCCGTCCGCCTCCACCCGCCGGCCCCGACGGCGCAGCGCCAGGCGCACCTCGACGACTGCGAGGAACTCGCCGGCGCCGTCGGTCACGAGCTCGTACAGGAAGTCCGTGCAGGCCTCGACCACCGATCGTCGACCGGACCGCGCGGCTGCAGCCATTCGCCGGAGGCGCTCGTCGAAGTCGGCCACGTACCGGCCCGCCGCCGCCACCATCAAGTCTTCGACCGTCGGGAAGTGGTACGAGACCCGGGCGAGGGGCACCCCGGCTCGTTCGGCCACCGCTCGGTGGGTGAGCGCACCGACTCCCCGGTCGACGAGGACCGCGGTGGCGGCGTCGAGCAGCGCCCGCCTGCTGGCACCCCCGCGCAGGCGGCGGCCGTCGGTCACCACCGACTCGGCGGCCAACGTCTGCTCATTGGAGACGACTCGCAGGCCCGGTGGGGTCGTCGCCGACATACCTATACGAACGTACAGGTTGTTTCTCTGTGCTCGCCACCCCGTCGGGGAGCGCTCGCCCCGGCCCGGTCGGGCATCCCGCTGGTCGGCTTCTGTTCTGGGCAACCAACCCCGGCTGTGGGAATACCCCGGCGGGTATAAGCGTTTCCGGGAGCGTGCCGTCTATGACTGCTGCCACCGTGATCGCCTGCCCGGCGTGCGGGACCCGGAACCGGCTCCCCCGTGCCGCGACGGGTCATCCTCGCTGCGCCCGCTGCCAGACTGACCTGCCCTGGCTCGTCGAGGCTGGCGACCACGACATCGACGAGGTGGTGTTCTCCAGCCGCACGCCGGTGCTGCTCGACTGCTGGGCGCCCTGGTGCGGGCCCTGCCGCTCGATCGCGCCGCTGCTCGAGCGGCTTGCTGCGTCGTATGCCGGGCGCCTCAAGGTGGTGAAGCTCAACGTCGACGAAGCCCCCGGTGCCGCCGCCCGACTGGGCGTGCGTGGCATCCCGGCGTTGTTCCTCGTGCGCGACGGCGAGGTGATCGAGCAGCTCGTGGGGGCGCGCCCGTTGCCCGAGCTCGAGGCTGCCGTCGACCGCCTCCTCGCCGCAGGCCACTGACCGCCCAGCAGCGCTGGGGCGGCACGGCTCGGCCTCGCCCGTGGCAGGCTTCCGTCTCTCGGACCCCGGTTCGACAGACGCCACTCCGGCGCGCCGATCCACGATCCGCATGGCAATCCTCGAACTCGTCGTCACACCTTCCTCAGTCAGGCCGCGAACCACCCGTCGAGCGGGTTGACGACATGCAGACCCCGGCTCCCGGCCACGTCGCAGAGGTTCGCGTCGGCACTCGTGACGAGGTCGGCCCCGATCATCAGGGCCGACGCGAGGTGCACGGCGTCATAGCCGCGCAACGCCTCCTGCTCGGCCAGTTCAGCCGCATCGGCGATCAACTGCTCGGTGACGTCGACGATCGACAACTCCTCCACCAGCACGGCGAGCCCACCCCTGGCCTCGCGGTGCTGGGCAGGCGTGAGCCGTGCGCCGCGCGCCGCAGCGGCCAGCGCAGCGCGCGCTTCGACGACGATCAACGCCGAGCCGGCCACGACGTCGGAAGAGTCCCAGATCCGCTCGACCCGCTCCGAGCCGTCCTCGTCGATCAGCAGCTTCAGCAGCGAGGAGGTGTCGACGTAGGTGATCACCGCCGCTGGTCGGCGACCAGGTCGCTGACCGGACCCTTGGGCGCGATCCGCCGCGCCGGGCGAGTACGGGTCGTTCGGGTCGGAGGTCGAACGACGCCGGCGGCCACCAGCTCGGCCAGGCGGTCCGTCGAGTGATCGAGTGCCGACAGCCGTGCCACCGGGCGGCCACGATCGGTGACGATGATCTCCTCGCCCTCCCGGACCCGGTCCAGGTACCGGCTGAGGTTGTTCTTCAGGTCACGTACACCGACCTCGACCCGATATATAGCTACATTCATACTTCCAATGTAGCTACTTGTGGACCCGGCGTCCTCGGCCGAGCCACTTGCGTCCGAGGAAAGCCGGCGGCGCGGACCTCCAAGCGGGCCACAGCGAGTGGGCGCTGAGGGACTCGAACCCCCGACCCCCTCCTTGTAAGGGAGGTGCTCTCGCCAGCTGAGCTAAGCGCCCGGGCCCGCCACACTACTGCCCGCTCCCCCGA
>NZ_DAIUCK010000002.1:0-77918 GCF_036846205.1 Rhabdothermincola sp.
GAGTGGGGCTCGTCGCCGGGGCCGCGATCGCGGCGGGGGTGGTCGCCGGTCTGCTCCCGGCCTGGCGAGCCGGCCGGCTCGACGTTCTCGCCGCGATCGCTCAGGAGTGATCAGACCTGAGGCGTGGTGGTGGCCCGCCCCGGCGAGCGACGCGCTCGCGGTCAGGCCGCCGTCGGCGAGACGACCGCTCGGCCGGCGATCTCCCCTGCAGCCAGCTTCTCGTAGACCGCCGGCGCCTCGTCCAGAGAGAAGCGGGTGACGTGCGGGCGCAGGTGGCCCGCTTCCGCCAATGCGATCACCTCCACCAGCTCAGTGATCGACCCCCAGTACGTCGTGGCCAGTGACACCTCGTAAGGCTGGCTGAAGAAGCTGAACGGGATGCTCCCACCCGCGATCCCCACCAGGGTCACGTGGCCCAGGGGGCGAGACACCGCGGTGGCGAGGGACAAGGTCTCATCGGAGCCGACGACGTCGAGGATCACGTCGGCGCCGCGACCCCGGGTGAGGTCGCGGATCTGATCGGCGGCGTCGGCCCCTGGTGCGACCGTGTGGTCGGCACCGCTCTCGGACGCGAGCTGCAACGCCTCGTCGCGGGGGTCGACGGCGATGATGCGGGAGGCGGTCAACGCCCGCAGGATCTGCACGGCGAGGTGCCCGAGCCCGCCGATGCCGATGACCACCGCGGTCGAGCCGGGCTCGAGAAGGTGCAGCGATCGCTTGATCGCGTGGTAGGGCGTGAGCCCGGCGTCGGTCAGCGGAGCGGCGTCGACCGGGTCGAGCGTGTCGAGGGGGACCAGCAGGCGGGAGGAGGGCACGAGCATCAACGGTGCCATGCCGCCGTCGAGACCGAGACCGCCACCGAAGACACCGATCTCCCCCTGGCGCTCGCAGTAGTTCTCCATCCCCAGCCGGCAGCGCTTGCACCAACCGCACCCCCACGGTCCGTAGACCGCGACGGGCTGGCCGACCTCGAGCCAGTTCACTCCCGCCCCGATCGCATGCACCCAACCGGCGTTCTCGTGGCCGAGGGTGAACGGCGGGCTGAACGGGAGCATGCCTTCGTCGAAGTCGTGCAGCAGATGCAGGTCTGAATGGCAGGCTCCTGCCCCGCCGATGCGCACGACCACCTGCCCCGGGCCGGGTTCGGGCTCGTCCACCTCGACGATCTCGGGTGATGCCTTCCATCGCGTGATCTGCAAAGCCTTCATCGGGACCTCCCTGTGTTCGCGGCGGAGGGATGCCGGGGTCTCCGTCCAGTGCTAGCACCGCCTGCGCCGCTCACGCTCGCCGGCCTTCACCGGCAACCCTCCGATAGACGAGCAGGGCGATGACCGCACCGATCACCGATCCGATGAGTCCCGACGCCTGGACCGCACCGTGCTTCAGGTCGGCGCCGAAGAGGAGCCAACCGAGGAAGCCGCCGATGTAGGAGCCGACGATGCCGAGCAGCAACGTTCCCCCGACGCCCATCGGATCGGGCCCGGGGACGAGCAGTCGAGCCAGATAGCCAGCCACGAGGCCGATCACGAGCAAGCCGAGCAGGAACCACAACATGGGCGTCTCCCCGATAGGTGTCAGTCGATTCGCCTGCTCCCTACCCACGCTCGGGTCGTTCTCGCGCTCGAAGAGTGGTCGGTCGTGCTTCGATCGGTGCCGGCGAACGTGGGTAGAGGCCTGGACGGACTCGCGGGAGGCGCGAACGAACCGTGGTCAGTGAACGAGATCCCATCGCGGGCCGGCGCTTTCGCGCCGGCGTGAGACGAGGGCGGTCCCGGTGACCGTCTGGGTCGGGACGTCGGGTTGGCAGTACCGCCATTGGCGAGGTCGCTTCTATCCCGAAGGCCTATCCCAACGGCGGTGGTTCGGGCACTACGCCTCCTGCTTCGAGACGGTCGAGGTGAACAACACCTTCTACCGGTTGCCCGAGGCCGCGAGGTTCCAGCAGTGGCACGACGCGGCGCCGGCGGGGTTCGTCTTCGCGCTGAAGATGAGCCGCTTCCTCACGCACGTCAGGCGGTTGCGTGATCCGGACGAGCCTGTCCGCCGATTCCTCGAGAGCACACGACCACTCGGGTCGAAGACCGGGCCGGTGCTCGTCCAGCTCCCACCGGACCTGCCGATCGATCTCGACCGTCTCGAGGGGTTCCTGTCCGGCTGGCCCCGGTCACACCGGGTCGCGGTGGAGTTGCGGCACCGGAGTTGGCTCGTGGGTGACACCTTCGACCTGCTGCGAGCGCACGACGCAGCGCTGGTGCTCACCGATCGCGACGGTCGACCGCAGGAGCCACTGGAGCGCACGGCGGGGTTCGGCTACCTGCGCCTCCACCACGGCACCGCCACGCCGAGGCCCTGTTACGGCGAGGCGGCGTTGCAGTCCTGGGTCGACCGGATCGCGAGCCTCTGGGCGCTCGGCGAGGACGTGTACGTGTACTTCAACAACGATCCCGAAGGCTGCGCGGTGCGCGACGCGGCCTGGTTCGCGGAGCTGTGCAGGCGGGACGGCCTCCACCCCAGCGCGGCACCCGACCGCGGCGCCATCACAGTCGGACCCTGGCCGTCGCGAACCCGGGTACGGTGACCGCTCGTCCGTTCGGTATCCGACAGCTTTCGGGGGAACCATGACCTATCGCGTGATCCAATGGGCGACGGGCACGGTGGGGGTACACGCCGTGCCGGCCATCGCAGCCCATCCGGACCTCGAGCTCGTCGGCTTGTGGGTGCACTCGGACCGCAAGGCCGGTCGTGACGCGGGGGAGATCTGTGGCAGCGACCCGGTGGGGGTGATCGCCACCCAGGATGCCGACACACTGCTCTACGACACCGACGCCGACTGCATCTGCTACATGGCCAACTCCGATCTCCGGCCCGAAGGCGTGATCGACGACCTGTGCCGGATGCTCGAGGCCGGCAAGAACGTGGTGAACACCTCGTACGTACCCCTGCTCTACCCCCAGGCCGCCGGGCCCGGGGTCTACGAGCGGCTGCAGGCGGCCTGCATCGAGGGGGGCAGCTCGATCTACACCTCGGGCATCGACCCGGGCTACGGCAACGCCGGCATCACCGTCGGCGCGCTCGCCTTGTGCAAAGAGGTCCGGACCGTCCGCATGATGGAGATCGTCAACTACGCCACCTGGGACAACCCGTTCACCATGTTCGAGATCATGGGCTTCGGGAAGCCTGACCCGTCGGCGTCGTTGCTGCTGGCACCGGGCTCCACCACCCTGGCGTGGGGGCCGGTGATCGAGATGGTGGCCGCGGCGCTCGACGTCGAGCTCGACGGCATCACGGAGCGGCACGAGGTCATCCACGCCGACGAGGAGTTCGACATCGCCTCCGGCACCATCGAAAAGGGGACCATCTCGGGCATGCGATTCGAGATCAGGGGGATGATCGGTGACGAGCCGCGGATCGTCGTCGAGCACGTCACCCGGCTACGGGACCAGGACGCGCCCAGCTGGCCCCAGGGCAGCGGCTATCGCATCCACATCGACGGTGAGCCCTGCGTGCGGATCGACCTCGAGCTCTCCTCCCACGTCGGTGACCACAACCACGCGGGCTGCCTGGCAACGGCCATGCACGTGATCAACGCCATCCCCCACGTCGTGGAAGCCGATCCGGGGGTGCTGACCTTCCTCGATCTGCCCGTCTACAGCGCCCGGCACCTGATGCCCCGTTGACTCGCAGACGGGTGGGCTCGCCAGCCCGGTCGTGGTCTGCCTCGCGGCCTGGCGAGTGACCGCTACGAGAGGTGCACCCGCACCGGCAAGGTCCGGGGGCCTCGCACCTGGCCACCAGACCAGGTGACGGCAGCCGGGTCGGCCAGCTCGAAGCCGGAACGGCCGAACCGCTCGATCCAGACCTCCAACGCCACCCGCAGTTCCATGCGGGCCAGGTTCGATCCCGCGCAGCGGTGGATGCCCAGACCGAAGGCGGCGTGCCGGTTCTCGGCCCGATCGATGACCACCTCGTCCGGCCGGTCGAACACCTCGGGGTCGCGGTTGGCAGCCGGGAAGGGCAACAGGACCCACTCGTTGCGCCGCATCGGGCACCCGTTGAACTCGAAGTCCTCCTTCACCAGGCGAGCCATCGTCACCGGCGCGTAGGCCCGGAGCAGTTCCTCCACCGCGGTGGGCATCAGTTCCGGTTCCGCCACGAGTCGCCGCAGGTCGTCGGGGTGCTGCGCCAGGTGCCAGATCGATGCGCCGATGGCGCTCCAGGTGGTGTCGATGCCGGCGATCAGCAGGAGCGCGATCGAGCCCCGGACGTGGTCGGCGTTGAGACGCTCACCGTTCAGCTCGGCCTCGAGCAGGAACGTCGTGAGGTCGTCCCGCGGGTTCTCGAGGTGATCGCGGACCTGCTCCTCGAGGTACGCGTCGAGCTTCTCGAAGTTCGCCATGCGCTGCTCCACCGGCAGGTCCACGGCTTCGAGCGCGTTGTGCACGAACTCGCGGAACTGGTCGGCGTCCTCCGGCGGGAAGCCGAGCATCTTGGCGATGACCCGGACCGGGATGTGTTGCGCGTATTCCTTCGCGGCGTCGACCACCTCCTGCCCGTCGACCGCGTCGAGCAGCTCGCGGCAGTAGTCGCGGGTGAACGGCTCGAGCGGTGCGATGGCTCTGGGTGAGAAGGCCGGCAACAGCAGGCGCCTCGCTTCGTGATGGAAGGGCGGGTCGGAGGAGATCGGTGGAGCGATGCCCTGCGGCGCAGGGACCATCGGGCGACCCTCGCTCACGATCACGCTCTGGGAGGTGAAGTGCTCGGTGTCGTAGGCGATGGCGGCCACGTCCTCGTGGCGGGTCGGCAGCCACACGCCGCCGTAGCGATCCGAGTGGGCGATCGGGCAGCGCTCGCGCAGCTCAGCCCAGATGGGATACGGATCGGCAGCCCAGGCCGGGTCGGTGTGGTCGAAGTCGGTCGCCCAGTCGGTGACCGGTGGGTGATGACCGCTCATACGTCTTCCTCGATCGTGATGGCGAACTCAGGGCAGTTCGCAGCCGCCAGCCGGGCCTGCTCCTCCCGCCCCGCAGGCACCACGCCGTCGTTCAGTTCGTGCGCGTAGCCGTAGTCGTCGACGTCGAAGAGATCCGGCGCCAGCGCGTAGCACCGGTTGTGGCCCTGGCACTTGTCACCGTCAACCCTGACTCGCATGTGCCCCCCTGGCGAGTGATCGTCTGGAACGACCTAGCCTCGCTCGGGTAGGCGAGCCCTGCCATTCGGGAAACGGTCCTTTCCCAACTGCCCGCGGCAACCGACCTGGAGAGACGGGTCCATGCACTGTTCGTCCTTCCATCCCGGGACGGGGAGCGGTTCGGATTGTCATCCAGCGCGGCCCTCGGCGTGGGGTCGGCCTCGCGACCGGGCAGGCCGTCTGGGGCTGATGGAGAATGGAGCAGTCCGGTCCGCGCATGTCGGGGACCGGACAACCCATCGAACGCTCTGCCCGCAGCGGGCAGGCGACCACCCTGCCGGGTAGGGGAGAGCGCCGTGAGCCCACCATCAACGGGGAGGTAGAGGAGCGTGACCGAGAGCCTCAGCCTGGGGCGGATCTTCGGGGTGCGAGTCGGGATCAACTGGAGCGTGCTCGTCATCTTCGGCCTGATCACGCTCGGGCTGGCTGGCGGCAGTTTCCCCGAGCTCTACCCCGGCTACAGCGGGTTCGTGTACCTCGCGGCCGGCCTGGGCGCGGGGATCGTCTTCTTCCTGTCGCTGCTGGCGCACGAGCTGTCGCACGCCATCGTCGCCCGGCGCAACGGCGTGGCGGTGGAGGGCATCACGCTCTGGCTCTTCGGGGGGGTGGCCAAGCTGGAGGGCGAGCCTGGCGATCCCGGGGCGGAGCTGCGCATCGCCGGGGTCGGTCCCCTCGTCAGCGTCGCCGCCGCCGGGCTGTTCGGCGTGGTGGCCGCGTTGCTGGCGCTGGCCGGCATCGCCGAGCTCACGGTGGGCATCTTCGTCTGGCTGGCCGGTATCAACGTGATCCTGGCGGTGTTCAACCTGGCTCCGGCGGCACCACTCGATGGAGGGCGCATCCTGCGGGCGGTGCTCTGGCACGTGTGGGGCGACCGCCGGCGTGCCGGCGCCGCGGCCGCGCGCGCCGGCCAGGTGTTCGGGTGGTTCCTCATCGGGCTGGGCATCTTCCTGTTCGTCGGTGGCGCGGGACTGAGTGGGATCTGGCTGGCGTTCATCGGCTGGTTCCTCACCACCGCCGCTCGGGTGGAAGAGGAGCAGGCCGAGGCCCGCGACCTGCTGGCAGGCGTTCGGGTGCGCGACGTGATGACCCCGGACCCGGTCACCGTGCCCGCCGGCATCACCGTCGCGGAGCTGCTCGACGGCTACATCTTCCGCAGCCGGCACTCGACCTTTCCGCTGGTGGACTCCTTTGGCGGGTTCGCAGGTCTGGTGACCCTCAGCCGGGTGAAGCTCGTCCCACCCGACCAGCGCGGGTCGATCCGTGCCCACCAGATCGCCTGCCCTCCCGCCGAGGTCCCGGTCGCGCACCCCGACGAGCTGCTGCTCGAGCTCCTGCCACGGATGGCCGGGTGTTCCGACGGGCGGGCGGTGGTGCTCGTGGGTGACCGGATCGTGGGCATCGTGTCACCGGTGGACGTCGCCCGGCAGTTCGAGGTGGCAGGCCTGCGTTCGACTCCCTCCGGCGAGCCGATCTGAGCGCTGGCGACCTCCGGATTGCGCGACGCGCTCCCGCTTTCGCAGACTGCGACGGTGCGGTCCGGGGGAGTGGCACACATCGCGGGGGTCTTCGAGCACCCGAGGCGTGAGATCCCGGATCGGACCCTCGCCGAGATCCACGCGGAGGTGGCCGCTGGCGCGCTGGCGGACGCCGGGCTGGGTTTCGAGGACGTCGACGGGTTTCTCTGCGACTCGACGGCGCCGGGCTGGAGCCCGTTGTCGATGGCCGAGTACCTGGGGCTCGATCACCTGTCGTACTTCGAGTCGACCGAGTCAGGTGGTTCCTCGTACCTCCAGCACGTCGGCCACGCCGCCGCCATCGCAGCAGGCATGTGTCGGGTGGCGTTGATCACCCTGGCGGGCACGCCTCGCAGCGACCGGGGGCGAGTGGCTGGGCGCGGCACGGAAGGCCCCGAGACCGGCTTCGAATGGCTGTGGGGCTTCACCGGGCCGGTCTCCCAGTACGCCCTGGTGGCCCAGCGCCACATGTACGAGTTCGGGACCACCAGCGAGCAGCTCGCGTGGGTGAAGGTCGCCGCCTCCCGGCATGCCAAGCACAACCCGCACGCCTTCCTTCCCCAGGAAGTGACGGTGGAGGAGGTCCTCGAGTCCCGGCTGATCTGCGACCCGCTTCACCTGCTGGACTGCTGCGTGGTGACCGACGGGGGTGGGGCGGTGGTGGTGGTGAGCCCCGAGGTGGCCCGTGCGCTGCCGCGCCAGACGGTCGAGGTGCTCGGTCACGGTGAGACCGCCAAGCACACCGGCAATGGTCGTGCCGATCTGATCATGACCGGGGCGGTGCGCTCCGGACCGCTCGCCTTCGCCGAGGCCGGTGTCACGCCCCGAGACATCGATTACGCGTCGATCTACGACAGCTTCACCATCACCGTGGTGGTGACCATCGAGGATCTCGGGTTCTGCGAGAAGGGTCGAGGGGGCGCGTTCGTGGCTGACGGGGCACTGGAGGCACCGCACGGCCGGCTGCCGTTCAACACGGACGGCGGTGGCCTGTGCAACAACCATCCCGGGAACCGGGGTGGGATGACCAAGATCATCGAGGCGGTCCGCCAGCTCCGCGGCGAGGCCCACCCCGCGCTGCAGGTGCCGGACTGCGAGCTGGCACTGGTGCACGGGACCGGCGGGTCGCTCGCCACCCGATCGGGTGCGGCGACGCTCATCCTCGGGAGGTCCGGCCGGTGAGCGAGCTGCCCGCGCCCGACCCGGTGACCACCCTCGAAACGGAGCCGTTCTGGCGTGCGACCGCCGAGGGGCGGCTCGTGCTGCCGCGCTGCGACAGCTGTGGCGCGGTGATCTGGTACCCGCGCCGCTTCTGCCCCGAGTGCCACCGCTCGTCCATCTCGTGGTTCGAGGCCAGCGGCCAGGGCACCGTCTACAGCTTCACCGTGGTCCGCCAGGCCCCGGAGCCCTGGCGGAAGGTGGTGCCGTACGTGATCGCGCAGGTGGAGCTCGACGAAGGCCCCAGGGTGCTCACGAACATCGTCGGCTGCGACCCCGGTGAGGTGACCATCGGTCAGCCGGTGGAGGTGGTGTTCGACCGGTCGGCTTCGGGCCGTGGCATCCCCCGCTTCCGGCCTCGGCCCTGAGCGGGGTGGGACGGGAGGTGGCGGCACCTCACGGTCGGGTCTCGGCCCCGAAGCGGACGAGCTCGTCGTGGAGCAGGTCGAGGCCGATCGGTCCCAGGTCGAGCGCGAACCGGTGGAAGGACTTGAGGTCGAAGCCGGCCCCGAGCTGGCGGCGCACCTCGTCCCTGGCTCTGAGCCACACCCGCTCGCCCACCTTGTAGCTGATGGCCTGACCGGGCCAACCGAGGTAGCGCACGATCTCGCTGGCCATGAAGTCGAGCGGGAAGCGGGATCGCTCGTTCACGAAGAGCTGCCCCAGGTCCGGGGTCCACTGCTCGCCCGGATGGAAGTCCTGACCCCTCGGGATCGCCAGCTCCAGGTGCATGCCGATGTCGACGATCACCCGGACGGCTCGCATGGCCTGGGCTCGCAGGTACCCGAGCCGGTACTCCGGCCGATCGAGGTACCCGAGCTCGTCCATCAGGCGCTCGGCGTAGAGCGCCCACCCCTCGGCGTGCCCCGACACCCCCGAGGTGCGCTGGAAGCGATTGAGCCGGTCACGCAGGTACCGCACCTGCCCGATCTGGAGGTGATGGCCGGGCACGCCTTCGTGGTAGGCGATCGACACCTCGCCCCAGAGCGGGAACCGGGTCTTGCCGAGCGTGGGGTACCAGGTGCGGCCCGGGCGGCTGAAGTCCTCCGAGGGCCCGGTGTAGTACATGGCCGCGGCCCCGCCGGGGGGTGCGATCATGGCCTCGACCCGCCTGACGGGACCGGGGATGTCGAAGTGCACCCCGTCGAGCTCGTCGATCGTGCGGTCCATGAGGTCCTGCAGCCAGGCGCGGAGTGCGTCCTCGCCCTCGATGGCCAGATCGCTGCGGGTCTCCAGCCACTCGATCGTCTCGGCGATGGTGGACCCGGCGCCGATCACCCGGCAGACCTCGACCATCTCGGCCTCGAGACGGGCCAGCTCCTCCCAGCCCCACTCGTAGGTCTCGAACAGGTCGATGTCGGCGCCGAGCGACCCGCGGGCGAACAGGGCGTAGCGGTCGGCACCCACCGCGTCGCGCTCCGAAGCCTTAGGGGCATAGGTGTCGCGCAGCCAGCCGGCCATCTCGCCGAAGGCCATGGCCGCCTCGAGCGCTGCCTCATCGAGCTCGGTGCGCAGCTCGGCTGGCAGCCCGAGGTCGGGATCGACCGAGGCGACCAGGCCTTCGAAGAAGGATGACCCGTCGCCGGCGCCGGCCCAGGCCTGCGCCTGCTTCGCAGCTTCGAGAGCCTGCCGCCGGGCCGCGGTGAGACCGCGGGTGAGGCCCTCGGCCAGACTCGCCCGGAGGCTGGCGAGCGCGGCTGGCACGGCTTCCATCCGCCGTGCGATCAGTTCCCAGTCGGTGACCGACGCTCGGCCCATCAGATCGAAGACCTGTCGGATGGACTGCAGCGGGCTGGCGATGTTGCGCAGTGCTCGGAGGTGCTCATTCGCGTCGGCGAAGGCCAGGGAGGTGCCGAGCCGCTCCGTCATGAACGCCGCCGCGATGCGGTCGCGCCCGTCGGCGGGCTCGATCGCCGCCAGCCGGGTGAGGGTGTCGCGGTCGAGCGCCACCCGCTCCTCCACCCCGTCGGGGGAGTAGTCAGTCAGCCGGTCGTCATAGCCCGGCACGCCGATGGCGGTGGCCTTGATGGGGTCCAGCTCGCAGGAGCGCTCGACGTAGGCATCCGCGAGATCCCAGATCGGTGACGCCGGGCCCGCCTGGTCTCTCCTGAGCTCGCTCATCGCGCTCCCCTCGTCACGGCTCAGGTCCCGGCCAGGATCGCTCGGGCGACCGCGGCAGGGGTCTCGATCATCGGCAGGTGGCCGACACCTTCCAACCGGACCAGCGTGGCATCCGGGCGGGCCGCGACCAGGCGCTCGGCCATCGCGTACACCGCGATCGGGTCCTGGTCGCCCCACAGGACGGTGAGGGGTGACGGGTGCTCCTCGATGGCGCCGGTGAACCGCCCCTCGTTCGCCCGGCGCTCCTCGATGTAGCGGATCAGGCGGGGGAGGAGTTGGTCCCCACCTTCGCGGCGGGTGAGCCACCACTGGGCGTCCAGCTCCTCGTCGCTGGCCGGGTGCTCGGCCGAGAACACCCGGGCGAGGCCCGCTCGGAACCCGGTGCCTCCAGGGTCGAAGGGGCTGGCCAGCCGCTCGTCCGGCAGGGCCAGCAGGAACAGTTGACCGTCGGACAGGTTCGCCATCTCGATGTAGATGCTCCCGTTGGTGATCACCCGGCGCAGGATCTGGAACGGCAGGGTGCCCTCCAGTGAGCGGGCGAGCAGCTCACCGCCCACCGTGTCCCCCATGTCGTTGGTGACCAGGCTGACGCCCTCGAGGCCACGCGACTCGACGAACGCCTGGGCGACGTCTGCCTGCAGGGCCATCGTGTAGGCGAGATCCGGCTTGGAGGACAGCCCGTACCCCAGGAAGTCGAGCAGCAGCACCCGCCGGTGGCGGTTGATGGCCGGAAGGACGTGGCGCCAGTCGAACGACGAGGTGGGGAAGCCGTGCAGCACCAGCAGCGGAGGCCCACTCTCGACCTCGGTCGGAGCGGCGTCGATCACGAACACCTCATGGCCGGCGAGCACCTCCCGCCGGCCGCGCGCTTCCCAGTTGCGTACGCTCTTCGGTTCGGTTCCTGCGGCTGCCACGCCTGCATCCTTGCCGATCGGCGGCGCCGGTGTGGCCTCAGCGAGGGTCGGGCAGCAGCCTGGGGTGCGCCAGCGTCGCCGAGGGTGCGCCGATGTGGAGACCCTCCGCGAGGTCGCAGCCCATCTCGCGCAGCCGCCGCAACTGCGACTCGTCCTCCACGGCGGTCGCTCGCGCCAGCAGCGCCCGCTCGTGGGCCGAGCGGACGAGCTCCGCCACCAGCTGGGGCCGGGTGTCGAGGGCCCGGATCCAGCCGGGAGCGAACCGCAGCTCCGAGAAGAGCTCGCTGGAGAGGGCCGGGGCTTCGGGCCGGGTGCCGTGGGGGAGGTGGAGCACCACCCGAGCACCTGCCTCCCGCAGTGCCCCCAGCGTGTCCTGCACGGCGAGCGCCCGGTGCCCGAGCAGCTGCCGGGGCACGACGATCGCCAACCTCCCGGCATCGAGGCCCGCGTGCTGGACCACTTCGGTGACGAAGCGGTCGACGCCCGGCTTGCTCAAGAACCCGGCGGACACGTGCACGTAGAGCGTGGTGGCGAGCCCGCTGGCCGCCAGGTCACGGGCAGCCTGGCGCAGGATGGCCAGGTCCAGCGAGAACGCCACGGCGGAGCCCTCGACCACTCCGATGAAGTCGGGCGCCCCCAGGGGCTCGCCTCGGGTGCGCACCCAGTGGGCCAGCGCCTGGAACCCGGCCAGCGCGCCGGTCGCCGTGCGCACCACCGGCTGGTAGTAGGGCACGATCGCCATCTGGGTCACCGCGACCGCGACGTCGTGCGAGGTGACCGCCCGGAGATCGACGAGGTGGTCGGCGCTGGTGCCGAGCGCGATCGAGCGGCGCTCGCCCTTCTCGTGGTACATGGCGGCATCCGCCTCGCTCAGCAATCGGTCCCCGTCGTCGTCACCCGAGCCGACCGCGACGCCGACGCTGGCCGAGACGTTGACCTGGTGCTCGCCGATCTGCATCGCCTCGGCTTCCAGGCACGCATGGACCCTGGTGGCGAGCGCTCTTGCTTCGTCCTCGTCATCCACACCGTCGAAGAGCACCACGAACTCGTCACCCCCCACCCGGGCGACCGTGTCGATGGCCCGTACGGAGTCGCGGAGCCGTCGAGCCACTTCCTCCAGCACCTGGTCCCCCGCCCGATGCCCCCACCGGTCGTTGACGGCTTTGAGCTCGTCGACGTCGACGAACATCACCCCCACCTGGTTTCCGGTGCGCCTGGCTCGTGCCAGCGCGACGTGAAGGCGGTCCATGAGCAGAGCCCGGGTGGGGAGACCGGTGAGATCGTCATGGGTGGCCCTGCGGCTCAGCTCGTCGCGGACGTGGCGCCATTCGGTCACATCCCGGGCCGAGACGACGAGCCAGGTGATCTCACCCCCGGGACCGGTGCCTCCGACGATCGTCACCCACATCTCCATGGGAGTCCCACGACGTGCCCGCACCGGGAGGTACCCGTTCCACGCCTCACCGCCCAGCAGCCTCGGCCGGATCTGCTCGTAGTAGAGGTCGAACACGGTGCCGGGGAAGAGATCGGCAGTGGTCACGCGACCGGTCGCCGGGTCGAGGCCGAGGCGCTCCCGCGCCGTGCGGTTCAGGTAGACGACCTCCCCCCGCTCGTTGGTCACCCCGACCAGGTCGGTGGTTCGCTCCAGGTACGCGAGGAGGTGCCCAGCCACCTCGGGCGTCGGGTTGCGAGCCCCGGAGGATGCGGTGCTCATCGCCGGCTTCCTACCCCGGACCCGGGGTGATGCGACCGCCCGTTCCCGTGTCGAGCTGAGCGGTGTGCCCCCTGGACGGCCAGCGCCCGGATGGATCACCCGGGCCCCGAGAGGCTGCGGACCCCCTCGAGGAGGAAGGATCGGGGCCGGGTCCCGAGGACCTGCCGTACCCGATCGACCGCCGCGTCGGGGTCGTGGCCGTGATGGCGGACCAGGTAGGCGGCAGCGACCGCCGGGGTGCGGTTCTGGGCCTGCACGCAGTGGAGGAAGACCCGCTTGCGCTCGCCGATGATCACGTCGAGGAGATCCGCGGTGTCGGCGAGCACGAAGTCCACGTTCGGGTTCTCGTCCAGGCTCGTATCGAGGAGGCCGATCACGTGGTGCTCGACCGAGGGTGGCACGTCCTCGCGTCCCATCCGGCACAGCGATACCACGGCATCGACGTCTGCCAACACCTCGGGGAGCGCGTGCACGTTCCCGATCACGAGTCCGTCCACCAGCTCGACCGCCTGCGCGGGAGCGGTCCAATCCTTCCGGTAGGCCGGCAACATGGTGGCCGCAGTGGGCCAACCGTCGCGATCGACCCGTCCCTGGTCGAAGGCCAGCCTGGCCAGCCGATCGAGATCGGCCGGGCCGAGCGCTGGATGGCCGTAGATGAATCGGCCGTGGAGCGGCCGCCGCCAGGACGCCGGCACCGCGGTGGCCCCCCACCGGGCACCGGCCAGCGCCCCGGCGATCGTCGCCACGGTGTCGGTGTCACCGCCCGCCCGCACCGCTCGCTCGATGGCCCGCCGCAGGTGGGTGCAGGCTGGCGCCCCCGGGTCGGGCTCGCTCTGGCTGATGGCGGCCAGAGCTGCCTGCAGCGCGGCCACCACCCACCCGTTGGGCTCGAAGGCCTCGGGTGGCTCGGTCCGGCAGCGCTCGAGCCGAGCGTGCCACGGGCGTCGTCGCGGTTCGGGCAGCGTGTCGATCCCCTCGACCACGAGGTCGACCCAGTCGAGCGCCGCGCCTGGCGGGGTCCACATCGCCCGCCAGATCGCCGCGCTCCACAGCACGCAGGCGTCGACCGCGTCGGGGTGGGGATGAGTGAGCTCGGACACCTGGGCGGCGATGGCCGCGATCGAGCGGAGGCTGCGGGGCGCCAGCAAGGCGGCGACCGGTCCGGTTCGCATGAGGCTGCCGTTGCCGGCGCGTTCGCCGTTCGCCGCCTGCCAGCGGGCGGCGGTCTCGATCAACGCCCTCGCGGTCGGGTCCCCCGTGACGGGGGCGAGGACGGCTCGGGTCTGGCCACCGACATCGCGGGGACGGCTCCGGTACCAGGCCACGAGTGACCCGGCGATGGCATCGACCGGTTCCCGCTCGTCGGACGCAGCGGCATGCAGGACCGCCAGGGCGGTCTGGGTGTCGTCGGTCCACTCGCCCGGCTCCCACCCGAACGGCCCTCCACCGGTCATCCGCAACTCGTACCCCTCGGGAAGCGGTGGCCCGAACTCGTGGGGCGCTCCCAGCGCATCGGCGGCCGCAGCGGCGACGACGACGCCCACGGCGCGGTCACGCACGACCGGTGGGGGTGGGCCTGCGGGGACGTTCATGGTCGCTCCTCGGTCTCGGTGTTCGTCACCGGTGTAGCCGCCCGTCGTGACGCGGGAGTGACCACCGATCGCTACGGTGTCGCCGGTGCACGCCGATGACCCGACGCCGGCGACGCTGGACGTGGACGCGTACCTCGCCGACCCCGAGGACGAGCTGCGGCGGCTCGCCGAGTCCTACTGGTACGCGAAGGGGGTCGACGCGCACGGCCAGCCGGTGCCGTTCGTGCTGAGCATGGACGGGGTGCGCGAGGTGCTGCGCGACCGGCGCCTGTCAGCCCGGTCGTTCGTGGAGGACATGGTGGCCGGTGGCATCTCGCCGGAGACCGCCGCCCAGTTCACCCCGCTGTTCGGCCGCGACGGCGAGGAGCATTGCCGGTTCCGGGCCCTGTTGTCCGCCGCGTTCACCCCACGGCAGGTCGAGCGCCTCCGCCCGGTCGCGGCAGCGACCGCCGACCGTCTCGCCGGCGGTATCGCCGAGGCAGGAGGCGAGTGCGAGTTCGTGGGGTCCTTCGCCGCGCCCCTGCCACCGGAGGTGTTCGCGGTGCTGTTCGGTCTGCCCGTCGAGGACGCCGACCGGCTGGCTCGTTGGGCGACCGTCATCGCTCGGGCGTTCATGCCCCCCCTGGCCCCCGATGACCTCGCGGCGGTCGAGGAGACGGCGGCGTCGATGCGCGACTACGCCCGGGCGCTCATCGAGCAGCGTCGGCGCGCGCCAGCCGATGACCTCGTCACCCACCTGCTGGAGGTGGACCTCGACGGTGACCGGCTCGGCGACACCGACGTCATCGCCGTGATCACCGGCTTCGTGTTCGCCGGATCGGAGACCACCAAGCAGCAGCTCGTGGAGCTGATCCTGGCGTTCGCCGAGCACCCGGAGCTGTGGGAGCGGGTGGAGCGCGACCAGGCGCTCATCCCCGCGGCGGTCGAGGAGGTGCTGCGCCACCGGCCGATCGTGCCGGGCCTCTCCAGGCTGGTGATCGAGCCGGCGAGCCACCGCGAGCTCGAGCTGGCGCCCGGCGACCGGCTCATGGTCTCCTTCGTCACCGCCAACCACGACCCTGCCCAGTTCGCCGAGCCGTGGCGCTTCGACATCTGTCGGTCCAACGCCTCGGACCACGTCACCTTCGGTTGGGGCCCCCACTTCTGCCTCGGTGCCGGCCTGGCCCGGGTCGAACTCCAGGAGGCGCTGCGTGCCCTGGTCGAGCGGTTCGGCCCACCCCGGGTCGAACCGGAGCTGCTGGCATCGTCAGCGGTGCGCGGCTGGTCAACCGAGCTCCCGGTGGCCTTCGAGCTGCGGGCGCGCTGAGCCTCTGAGCTTTCAGCTCACTGGGAGGAAAGGATGGCGGCCAGCTCGGCCCGCAGGTCGTGGTAGGCATCGCCGCCCACGTCGATCACCGCCCGGTGGATGGTGCCGGTGAACCGGAACGGGGCGTCGTAGTCGAGCGAGACCGCAGGGCCGACCTCGTAGCCGCAGGTGAGCCCCGATCCGGCGATCGAGAACCGGGCCGGGGTGGTGAACGGCAGTTCGGCCTCACCAGCGAGCCGGTCGTCGACGTAGAGCCGGCCGATGCCCGCGAACTCGGCGGTCTTGATGTACTCGAAGCCCAGCCGGTGCCGGCCGGGCTGGAGAGGGGGATGGTCGCCGAGCACCCGGTGGCGTTGCGCGCCGGCCACGTTGTGCTCGTAGCGCAGCACGCCGCCGAGCAGGTAGAGCGTCCAACCTCCGAGCACCGACCCCTGGGCCAGCAGCACCCCGCTGGGGTCACGCCCAGGCTCCACGGTCACCTCCACCACCATCACGTGGGTGCGGTTGCGGACCTGCACCGAAACCGCCTCGGGCACCGGCGCGGTGTGGGGGAAGTAGACGTAGCGCCGCCGTTCCCGGATGCGGCTGGGCCGGGGGGCCTCCAGGGCGGCCAGCGGCCGGTTGTCGAGCGGCAGCACCTGGTGGGCCTCGGCCTCGGCCCACCAGCGGTCCACCAGATCCGCCAGCCGGTCGGGCTCCGCCTCGGCCAGGTCGTGCACCTCCGCCGGGTCGACCGCCACGTGGTACAGCTCCCACCGGTCGTCGTTGAAGGGTGCGTCGGGGTCCAGCCCGTCGTCGTAGAGGCCCCCCAGCGGCTTGAACGTCACCGCCTTCCAACCGTCGTGGTAGATGGCCCGGCTGCCCAGCATCTCGTAGTACTGGGTGGTCCGCGTCGGTGGGGCCTGGCCGTCCCGCAGCACCGGCAGGAAGCTCCGGCCTTCGATCGGCGACTGCGGGACCCCACCGAGGGCCTCCGGGGCGTCGACACCGATCGCGTCGAGGATGGTGGGGAGCACGTCGATGGCGTGCGCGTACTGGTGGCGAACCGCCGACGGCTCGGCGTCGAGGCCCCGGGGCCAGCACACGATGCAGGGATCGGCGATGCCTCCCTCGTGGACTTCCCGCTTCCAACGGCGGAAGGGGGTGTTGCCGGCCATGGTCCAGCCCCACGGGTAGTTGTTGTGCGTGCTGGCGGTGCCGATCTCCTCCAGCCGGGCCCGCAGCTCCTTGCGGCCGGCCGGGACGCCGTTCCACGTGCGGGCGTCGTTGATCGAGCCGTTCCGCCCTCCCTCGGAGGACGCGCCGTTGTCCGACACGACGACCACCATCGTGTTCTCGAGCTCACCGAGCCCCTGCTCGATGAACTCGATCACCCGGCCGAGCTGGGCGTCGGCGTGGCTGAGGAAGCCGGCGAAGCACTCCATGAACCGCGCGGCGACCCGCTGGTCCTCGGGATCGAGCTCGTCCCAGGCGGGCACCCACGGCGGACGCGGAGAGAGCTCGGTGCCGGGCGGCACCACCCCGAGCTCGAGCTGCCGGGCGAAGGTGGCCTCCCGCCAGCGGTCCCAGCCGCCGTCGAAGTGGCCCTGGTAGCGCTCGATCCACTCGGGAGGGGCGTGGTGGGGTGAGTGGCAGGCGCCGAAGGCGAGGTAGGCGAAGAACGGGGAGTCGGCGTCCACCGACCGCAACTCGGCCAGGTACGAGATGGTGCGGTCGGCGAGGTCCTCGCTCAGGTGGTAGCCGTCCTCGGGCCCGGCTGGTGGCGGCACCCAGTGGTTGTCCTCGAAGAGGGTGGGGACGAACTGGTGGGTCTCGCCTCCGTGGAAGCCGTACCAACGCTGGAAGCCCCGACCGACCGGCCAGCTGCTGCGGTCGGCCGCCATGTGGGTCTGGTCCTCGGGGGTGAGGTGCCACTTGCCGACGGCGATCGGCAGGTACCCGTTGGCGGCGAGGATCTCGGAGGCGAAGCCGTGCTCGCGACCGATCATCCCGTTGTGGCCCGGGAACCCGATGGCGAGGTCCGCGATGCGGCCCATGCCCACCGTGTGGTGGTTGCGTCCGGTCAGCAGGCACGCTCGGGTCGGTGAGCAGAGCGACGTGGTGTGGAAGTTGGTCAGCCGCACGCCCCCGGCGGCGAGGCGATCCATGACCGGGGTGGCGATGTCCGAGCCGTAGCAGCCGAGCTGGGCGAAGCCCACGTCGTCGAGCACCACCAGCAGCACGTTCGGCGCGCCCGCTGGCGCTCGGACCTCCGGTGGCCACCAGGGCGTGGACTCCCGCCAGCTCGGACCGATCACACCCTCGAAGCTCGTCATGGCCGGAGTCTCGCGGATGCCGGCCGTTCACGCGGCCGGTGATGGCCCGGTGGTCAGCCCCCCGTCATCTCCTGCATGGCCTGTCGCATCTCCTCGGGGGTGACGTCACGGATGTGGGTGTGCAGCATCCACTGATGCCCCCACGGATCCTCGACCAGGCCCGCCCGGTCGCCGTAGAACTGGTCCTCCGGCTCTCGCAGCACGGTGGCGCCAGCGGCCGCGGCTCGCGCCACCGCGGCGTCCACGTCGTCGACGTAGCGGTGCAGCAGCACTGACGTGCCACCCAACTTCTTCGGGTTCGACGCGATGCCGGGCATGTCGTCGGGGGCGTCGGCCAGGTAGACGGCGGCGCCGCCGACCACGATCTCGGCGTGGGCGATCTTGCCGTCGGGGATCTGCAGCCGGTAGCGCTCCTCGGCACCGAACGCCGCGGTGTAGAAGGCGATCGCCTCGGCGGCGCCGTCGATCATGAGATACGGGGTGATGCGGTCTTCGAGACCGGGTGGGATCGGGTTCGTCATCGGGGGCTCTCCTTCTGCCGTGCGACCAGGCTAGAGACCGCTCCCTGCGGTTGCCGCGGGCAGCTGGGATTCGGGCGCTCTCGATCGAGGAGGGGCTCGCCACCAGGCCTCCTGACCGTTGTCACCGGCTCCCCCGTAGCCTGGCGGGTATGGCTGGCGTGCTGCGCGACGCGTTCCCCCTCGGCTTCCAGTGGCGGACCTTCGACCCGTTCCTGTTCTGCGCCCATCACCTCGACGAGTACCCCGCGGGGAACGAGCAGATGGGTCCCGCGGCATCGCTGCAGGGACGTGAGCTGGGTATGGACTTCGCGGGTATCGACGGCTGGCGGATGTACCACGGCACCGTCGTCCCGGGATTCCCCGGCCATCCGCACCGGGGCTTCGAGACCGTCACCTACGTCCGCCGTGGGGTGATCGACCACGCCGACTCGCTCGGTGCCGCGGCCCGGTTCGGCCGCGGTGACGTGCAGTGGATCACCGCCGGCTCCGGACTGGTGCACGCCGAGATGTTCCCCCTGCTGGACCGCGAGGGGCCCAACACCCTCGAGCTGTTCCAGATCTGGCTGAACCTGCCCGCCGAGGACAAGATGGCCGAGCCGTACTTCGCGATGCTGTGGGATCACGACATCCCGCGCCACGTGGTGGAGGAGGCCGGGCGCCGGGCGGAGATCACCGTGATCGCCGGCGCGTTGTACGGCCTTCGCCCCCCGCCGCCTCCCCCTCGCTCATGGGCCGCCAGGCCCGAGGGCGACGTGGCCATCTGGCACGTACACCTCGAACCCGGCGCTCGTATCGACCTGCCCCCGGCAGGGTCCGCGGAGACGACCCGCACCCTGTACCTGTTCGAAGGAGGTCCGCTCGCGGTGGCAGGGGAGGCGGTCGAGCCTGCCACCGGTGCCGTCGTCCAGCCCGACGTCTCCGTCGAGCTCGCCGCGCCCAGCGGGGCGGAGGTGCTCGTGCTGCAGGGCCGACCGATCCGGGAACCGGTGGCGCAGTACGGGCCGTTCGTGATGAACGACCGGGCCGGGGTGCAGCAGGCGCTGGAGGACTACCGGCGCACGGGCTTCGGCGGGTGGCCGTGGCCCACCGACGATCCGGTGCACGGCCGGGAGGAGACCCGCTTCGCCCGGTACCCCGACGGTCGGGTGGAGCGGGCCCCTGCCTGAGCGCCCACGATCGCAGACTCGTACCAGGCGATCTACAGTGCCGCCGGCCCGCATCCGGCGAGAGGACATCGACATGGCTTCCATCCGCTACCACGCCCGCATCAACCGCTCACCCGACGAGGTCTGGGCCCTGGTGTCCGACGCCGGCGGTCTCGACACGTGGTTCCCGGGCGTCGACGCCTGCACGTTCGACGGTGAGGTGCGCACCGTGTCGACGATGGGCATCGAGATCGAGGAGCGGGTCGTCCTGTCCGACCCCGACCTGCGCCGCTTCCAGTACACGATCGTCGGGGGACCGATGGTGCCCGAGCACCACCTGGCCACCATCGACGTGCTCGAGGACGGTGACGGGTCGCTGCTGGTCTACGCCTGCGACGTTCGTCCCGATGACGCGGTGGCCCTGCTCGCCCCGGTCTACGAGAGCGCGACCCGGGCCGTGAAGGACCACCTCGAAGGCACGTCCGGCTGACCGGCCGGCACCTCGGGGCTCACCCCTCGGGGGCCCGTACGATGTCGATGATCGTGAGGTCCTCCGCCACCACGACATCCGGGAAGACCTCGGCTGCTTCCCGCAGGTGGCCCTCCGCGCTCGGGTATCGGGACGAGAGGTGGGTGAGCACGAGCTGACCGACCCCTGCCTCGCGGGCGATCGTCGCGGCCTCCCGAGCCGTGAGGTGCCCGTACTCGACCGCCAGGTCCACCTCCGACTCGAGATAGGTCGCCTCGCACAGCAACAGGTCGGCGCGCTCCGCCAGCGCCACCGCGTTGTCGCAGGCCCGGGTGTCCATGACCACCGCCACGGCCATGCCGCGACGGATCTCGCTCACGTCGTCCACGTTGATCCGGCGCCCATCGTGTTCGACCCATCCCCGCCGTTCCAGCTCGCCGACGGCCGGACCGGCGAGACCGAGCGCCTCGAGTTCGGATCGAAGGAAGTGCCTGCTCGCCGGCTCTTCGAGTCGCCACCCGAGCGTATCGACCCGATGGTCGAGGGGCAGGGCGGTGATGCGCAGCGGCGGTCCCTCCTCGATGAGGCCGCCGGTCACGGGCACGGGATCGAGGCGCACGGCCTGGCGGCGGCCGATGCTCGCGTCGCAGAGTCGCTCGACGTAGGGCGAGCCGCTGGCGGGGAAGTGGATCGGGATCTCATCCGCGCTCGCGTCGAGGGCCAGTCTCTGCAGGATCCCGGGCAGCCCGAGGCAGTGGTCGCCGTGCAGGTGCGTGAGGCAGATCCGGTTGATGCGGCCGGCGGACACGCCGGCGAAGGTGAGCTGGCGCTGGGTTCCCTCACCGGGGTCGAAGAGGATGGCCTCGCGGTCCCACCGCAGGAGGTACCCGTTGTGGTTACGCGATCGGGTCGGCACCTGGCTGGCGGTCCCGAGCACGACAAGGTCACGTCCGCTCATCGTGTGAGTCTGGCCGACCGTGCGTCGTAGGGGTGTTGGGTGGACTGGAGTGCGCCGGGTGATCAGACGGGATGGCCGATCTCGGCCCAGGCCTGCGCCAGCGATGCGGACGGGATCACCGGATCGGCGGCTTCCCCCACGTCGAGGTGCAGGCCGACCAGGTGCGCGGTCGCCACCTCGATGGTGCCGGTGAGTGCCTCCACCCGGGCCCTGAGCGCACGGACCTGTTCGTGGGCTGCGCTGGTCTCCGGGTCGGGCGCGATGACGGAGCCGACCGCGCACAGGCGCGCCGCGTCACTCACGCAGGTCCCCACCGCCTTGCGTATCGACCGGGCGCGCTCGGCCAGCGGCCCGTCGGGCAGCAGGTTGGCGACCGCGGCGAATCGCGCCGCCGCCTCGTCGACCAGGGATTCCAACTCGGCCCAGGAGCTGGCCGAGGTCGGAGGGGCAGGGGGAGGCGCGCCGTTGAGCCGCGCCGCCACCGCGAGACCCCAGCGGCCGTTCTCGTCGCGCACGGCCTCGAGCGAGTAGGTGCCCTGGTAGCGGAACGGGCGGGGGCGATGGCGCCGGGGCCGGCCAGCGGCGCGGAACACCACCGCGCGCCAGCTGGCGGCGAGCTGCTCGGCGGTGCGGCGGTCGGTGCATCGCCGCTGCAGGGCGGCCAGCGGCGTCACGGTCGAGCCGCAGAGGGCCCGCACGAAGCGCTCGCCGTCGAGGTCGGCCCGATCCTGGGGGCTCATCGCCAGGTCGAGCAGGCACCCATCCACCCCACGGGGCCCGCCGACGAGGCGGATGACCGTGCTCGGGCTCGTCGTGGCTGCATCCATGGGGACCTCCTTCACGGGCGGGGGAGACGACCGCTACCCACCTTCGACCGTCGAGAGCCCGGTAGCAAGCCCCTCGTCAGGGCTGGAGCGCCGCGGCGGTGGCGGCAGGCTCAGCTGTCGGAGTCGACCCCGTTGAGCTCGTCGACGACTCGGAGCAGGTCTCCCTGGTCGTAGAAGTTCACCCCGACGATGTT
The DNA here is from genome assembly GCF_036846205.1 of Rhabdothermincola sp. Classification (NCBI taxonomy): domain Bacteria; kingdom Bacillati; phylum Actinomycetota; class Acidimicrobiia; order Acidimicrobiales; family Iamiaceae; genus Rhabdothermincola; species Rhabdothermincola sp. Next base: position 21,997 of record NZ_DAIUCK010000002.1, read on the forward strand.
CGGGAACAGGTTGCGCTCTGCTCGGCACTGCTGCACCCGGGCCATCAACACGTCGTAGGCGTTGACCTCCCGCGCCTGCTCCACCGATGGCGGTCTGGTGTTGGTGATCCAGTGGTTGATCTGGAACAGCGGTGCGTTCGCCGGGCCCCGATTGTGCGCGCAGCTGAACTGGCTCGGGTCGGCGAACGTGTAGGGGGTGTCCTGCCAGAGGCCGTAGCCCTGGACGTTCCATGGTGGGGGCGGGCCGGAGTTCTCCTCGAAGAGGAGGATGTTCTGCTTGGACTCGATCAGCTGCCGGAGCGTCGGCAGTGGCTGGTCGGGGTCGTACTGCCAGAGCCGGTCGAGCAGTCCCGCCTGCTGGAACGACGCCTGTGTGTCCTCGGTGGTGATGTAGTCGCCGGCGAAGAGGATGATCACCTCGTTGGGGTTGCGAGCGAGGAATCGCTTGATCGAGGCCAGCACGTCGCTGAACTTCGTGGCCCCGAGCTCGCAGTAGACGTGGCAGAGGTACACCTGCCTGCCCACGTTCGGCACCTGGGCGTTGGCCGCGATCTCACGGGCCTTCGCAGCGGCTGCGGGTGAGATCTCCTCCTCCGAGGCTCGGGGCCGGGCCGCGGTCTCGGCCGCCTTGTCCGTGACCACGATCTCCGCGCCACCGACCTTGACCCCGGTCGGCACCCCGTAGTGGGTCTTGATCAGGAACGCTCGGATCCCGTACTCGAGTTGCTGGGGGATCCCGAACAGGTTCTCGGCGAACAACCAACCGGGATCGGACGCGGCCGACATGGCGTTGTGGGCGCCGGCGAAGGCGACCTGGTCGATGCGTCGATCGCACAGCTCGGTCGAGCCGTTGCAGCGCAGCTCCGTGGACGCCCGCGCTTGGGCCCGTGCCCGCTCGGACGACACGTAGAGCCCCACCCCCAGCACGCCGATGACGACGGCGGTCGCCCCGACGAGGGCCGTGCCCTGCCGGAGCAGCTTGCGTTGCCCGGCGGTGGGCTCGAAGCGGGCCCGAGCATCGGCTCGGCTGCGCGCGCCGGTGATCTGGAGCACCCGGAACAGCCCTCGGTACACGAGGTAGGCGCCGGTGAGGCTCAACAGCATCGGCACCAGCGCGTCACGCAGCCCGACCACCAGGAGGCCCCCGACGATGATGGCCAGGCCTTTCGCCACCTCGAGGCCGGGGCTGGCCTGGTGCTGGGTGGAGACCCGGGCCCAGGCCCGCCGGGCCAGCTCCACCGGATCGACCGGCTGGCCCTGCGGCGCCACGGCAGCGGCGAGGGCGATGGCCACGGCGCCGAAGCCTGCGAGCCAGAAGCCGAAGGTGTGGAGATCGCCCATGAATGCCGCCGAGCCGTCCTCGACCGCTCGGGACAGATCCGGGTTGCGGAAGGCGTCGCCGGCCGCGATCGGCACGAGCGTGGTGATGCCCACGACCACGATGCCCGCACCGACCACCGCGAACCCCGCCTTCACGAACCCGCGAGCCCGGTGCGGGTCGAGCGCGACCGTGCCCGCCAGCGCGCCGATCGCGATCAGCAGGAGCGCCGCCGTGTCCCGGGGGAGGGCCGGTTCGAGCCGCCACAGACCGAGAGCTCGGAGCTGGTCGGACACGTCGACGATGATCGACTGGGTGTTCTGCGGGAGGCGTTCGGCCACCTCGGGGTTGATGATCTCGAGCGTCGAGGTGACCACCTCGAGCGAGTTGCTCAAGTTGAGGAAGAAGTTCTGCCCGCCCTCGGTGAACACGATGCGGTGGGCCTCGCGCAGGGCGTCGAACAGGATCTCGCGGAAGCCGTCCGTCGCGGTGACCTCCTCGATCACGGTCACGAGCACGGAGCGGAACTCGACGAGCACCGAGGATGCCTCGATCAGCTCGTCGGTGATCTCCTCCGCCAGGGCGTGGCGGACCGTGCTCGACTCGAGCATGGCGATCGTGCGGCGAGCGAACTCGTCGCCATTGAAGATGGCATCGTCGACCCAGGCCACGACCACCGCGGCGACGAGAGCGAACGTCGCGAAGACCGCGAGCGCGGTCGACCCGTGCTGCCGCCACCGGATCTGCCGATGACCCGTCTCGACCGTCCTCGCTGGTGCCAGGCCCCCGTTCATCCCACTCCCCTCGGGCTCCGGGACAGGCACGCTAGCTGGCCACACGGGGCGACGGCCGGCAACTCGGCATGGTCGGGGCTACGGACGAGCGAAGGGAGTCGTTCGGACGAGGCTCACGGGACCTTCGGCCCTAGGGGGTGACGGGAGCGTGCCGTGAAATGCAGAGGCAGGATCCGTCTCGCGTCAGCGCACGGGATCTCGTCGGGGTGCCGGCCCATCCCCTTCCCCTTCTGTCGGCCGGCGCCCCGGCGCTCGCCTGGCTGGTGCGTGGATCGTGCTCACCATCCGGCCCGTGCTCCTGCTCAGAATCGGATCGTGAACACCGAGCCCGGGCCGGGGACGGCGTCGTCGACGCTGACCGTGCCGTCATGGGCCTCGATCACCTGCCGCACGATGGCCAGTCCCAGGCCGGAACCAGGCATCGCCCTCGCGGCATCGGTGCGATAGAAGCGCTCGAAGATGCGCTCGCGCTCGGCGGGGGGGATGCCAGGGCCGTGATCCCGCACCGAGAGGGATCCCTGCTCGACCACGATCTCGATCGACTCGCCCGGAGGATTCCATTTACAGGCGTTGTCGACCAGGTTCTGCACCGCCCGCTCCAGCATGGTCGGGCGTCCCCAGGCCAGCCAGCCCGGCCCGCTCACGGTCACCCTCTGGCCGGTTCGCTTGCTGGCCCGCTCGGCCACCCGCTGGGCGAGGGCTCCCATGTCCACCTCGACCTCCTGCTCGACCTGGCGGGTGTCGGTGGCGAGCTGCACGAGCTCGGCGGTCAGCTCCGTGAGCTCTTCCACCTCGGCCCGGATATCGGAGACGATCTCGGTCCGGGTGGCGTCGTCGAGATCGCTGCGCCGGAGCAGGTCGACATTCGTCCGGATGCTGGTGAGCGGGGTCCGCAGCTCGTGGCTGGCATCGACCACCAGCCGTTGCTGCTGCTCGCGGGAGAGCTTCAACGCGGCCAGCATGCGCGAGATGCTCGCGGTCAGTCGACCGATCTCGTCGTCGTGGGTCGCGGCCAAAGGAACGTCGAACTCGAGCGTGTCGGCCACGTGCTCGGCGGCCCGGGTCAGCTGCTCGACCGGGCGGGCGGAGCGGCGCGCCACCCACCAACCAACTGCGGCGGCCAGGACCGTCCCGGCGATCGACACCAGCACCAGGGCCAGCGCGAACCGGGAGAGAGTGGCTTCCACCTCGCGGAGCGGGCGGGCGATCTGCACCGCCACCTGCCGGCCGGTGGACGCCGTGACCATCCGGTAGCGCTCGCCGTCGATGGAGACGGTACGCAGCCGGGTGGTGCCGTCCGGGCGGGTGGCGATGGCCTCGTCGGTCGCGTCCACCGGGAGCTCGTCGCTCTGCGTCGGTGGTGTGGTGATCGAGCCGTCGGCGCGCACCACCTGGAAGAGCACGTCGGTGGGCAGGGGCTGTCCCCGTCGCGCACGGAGGGCCAGCCCCGGGCGCCGGGCCTCACCGACCGCGGCCAGCTCCGGCAGGGCCAGCGGCTCGTCGGTCGCACGCCGGAGGAGGTCACTGTCGATCTGGGCCACCATCTGCCGACGCACCGTGAGGTAGCCGGCGACCGAGCAGGCGATGACCGCGGCCACGAACGACAGACCGGCGAGCAGGGCGATGCGCCGGCGGAAGGTCATTCGCCACCGGCTCTCAGGACGTAGCCCACGCCTCGCACGGTGTGGATCAGCCGCGGATCCCCGTACTGCTCGGTCTTCCGGCGCAGGTACCCGATGTACACGTCGAGCGAGTTGGAACTGGTCTCGAAGGAGTACCCCCAGATCCGCTCGAAGATGAGGTCACGGGTCAGGACCTGGCCCGCGTGCTCGGCCAGCAGCGACAGCAGCTCGAACTCGGTCTTGGTGAGCAGGAGTTCTCGCTCGCCGCGCATCACTCGTCGGGACCGCCGATCGATGCGCAGGTCGCCCACCTCGATCACACCGTCGTTCACCGGCGAGGCGCGGCGGATGAGGGCCCGGAGGCGAGCCAGGAGCTCTTCCAGCGCGAACGGCTTCACCAGGTAGTCATCGGCGCCGGCATCGAGGCCTGCGACCCGATCGGCGGTCTCGTGCCGCGCGGTCAGCATGAGGATCGGGGTGCGGTTGCCCCGCTCCCGCAGGCGGCGGCAGACGTCGAGGCCGCTCAGGTGGGGCATCATCATGTCGAGCACGACCGCATCCCACTCGGACCCCTCGATGCGCTCGAGGCCGGCCAGCCCGTCACTCGCCTCCTCGACGTCGTAGCCATCCAGGTTGAGGGCGCGCTGCAGGGCATGTCGGAGGTGTGGATCGTCTTCGACCACCAGGATCCGAGGCATGCCCGTGTGACTGTATTGAACGCCCCCACGGGTCTCCCGGGTTCTTAGGAGCTTCTTAGTTGACCTTCACGGAGATCTGAGGTCAGCTCGCCACGATGGGCGTCGAAGCGTGAGAGCCACGCCTCAGACAAGGAGGTATCGATGAACAGCACGGTCCGAAGCCTGCTGGTCAGTACCGCACTGGTCGGCGGCCTCGCGGTGACCGGCGCCGTCGCCTTCGCCCAGGACGGCACGACATCGACCACATCGACGGAGGTCCCGACCACGGAGGCCCCCTCGACCACGTCCCCGTCGGCGGAGGCCCCCTCGACGGAGACCCCGTCCACGGAGGCCCCCGCTCCGGATTCCGCTCCTGACAGCAGCTCACCGAAGGGTTGCGGGCGGGGCCATCGGGGTGAGCACCGGGACCAGTTCGATCAGGCCCTGGCGGACCAGCTCGGCGTTTCGGTCGATCAGCTCCGGTCCGCACGGGAGGCAGCTCATGAGGCGGTCGTGGCGGAGTTGGGGGAGCCGGAGCGCCCCCAGGATCGGCCCTCCACCCAGGAGGAGCGTGACGCGCTCCGTCAGCAGTTCGAGCAGCGCAAGGCGCTGTTCGACCAGAAGCTCGCCGAGCAGCTCGGTATCTCGGTGGACGACCTGAAAGCCGCCCGGCAGGCGGTGGCCGAAGCTGGGATCGCTGAGAAGGTGGCGAGTGGCGAGATCACCCAGGAGCAGGCTGATCGGATGCTCGAGGCTCTGCGCAACGGTGACGCTCCACCGTTCGGGCTCGGTGGTCACGGACCGGGCGGCTTCGGTCGGGGGTTCGGCCGGGGCCCACGCTGAGTTCCGGCTCGCTCTCGTTCGACATCGTGGTCGTGGATCGTGGGTCTCCGGGCCCGGGATCCACGACCACGAGCGCGTAGGGTGACCTACGCTCCGGGGGTGAATGAGCTGCCCGCATCCGGAGGCGACCCGGAGTTCCTGCAGCGGCTGGTCGACCTGCTCCCCGCCGCGGCGTTCGTGATCGACGCCGGGGGGACCGTCCGCTTCGTCAGCGAGCCGGCGGCGGCGCTCGTGGAGCGGGACCGCTCGGAGCTCGTCGGCGAGTCCGTGCTCTCGTTCGTGGACGAGGGTACCGCGTGGGCCTATGCGGCGGCCGTGGCGATGGCCGGGGACTTCGGCCACGTCGTCCTCGGTCCGCTGCGAGTCTCGTTCGTCACGGCCGGAGGCCAGTCCCGGGCGGCCGACCTGTGGGCGATCAACCAGCTCGACGACCCCGTGGTCCGCGGCATCGTGTGTCTTCTGACGCCGGAGACCGCGGCGATGGGGTTGAGCGAAGCCATCACCGCGCTGGTGGGCGACGCCCCGTTCGCCACCGTGGCGGCCCGGGTCGTGCGAGCCATGCAAGGTCACCCGACGGTGGCCCGGGCCGCGCTGCTCGCCGCCGGGTCGTCGGGCATGCGCCTGGTCGCAGGCAGCGACGACGACCTGCCCGACATGAGCGGGGAGGGACCGTGGGAGCACGCGGTTCGCACGGGTGTGCGTCAGCTCGCCGCCGACCTGGACGAGGTGCCGCCAGCGCTGGCCGACGCGGCCCGGGCTGCGGGCTGCGCCACCGTGTGGGTGGAGCCCGTCGCCAGCGGGGAGCTGCCAGCGCGTGGAGCACTCGTGCTGTGGCGACGGGCTACCGGTCGGCCCACGCCGAACGAGCTCAACGCCATGCACCAGGCAGCCGCGGTGCTGGCGCTGGCCTGGGAGCGCCACGAACGGATGGCGTGAGGGCTCGCCGGTCTCAGGCCACCACCCCGCGGGCGCGCAGATCGTCGATGCGGTCGGCGTTCACGCCGATCCCCGCGAGGACCTCATCGGTGTGCTGGCCGATCTCCGGCGCAGCCCAGCGCCCCTCGATCGGTTCCCCATCGAACTGCGCTGGGCTGGCCACCAGCCGGGTCGTGCCCCGAACCGGGTGCTCCACCTCCACGAGGTACCCGTTGGCCCGGACCTGGACGTCGTGGACGTACTCCGACGGCGGTTGCACCGGAGCCCACACGATGTCCTCGGCGTTGAACCGCTCGGCCCACTCGGCCCGTGGCCGGGTGGCGATGATCGACCGGAGCAGGTCGTGCAGCTCGTCGCTGGCGGCGGCGCGCTTCTCGGGTGTGTCGAATCGCGGGTCGCTGAGCAGGTCGACCTCGAGCGCCCGGCACACCGCGGGCCAGTACGCCTCGGGGTTCATCATGGTGAAGACCAGCCGCTTGCCGTCCTGGCACTCATACCAGGTCATGAGCGGGCCGGCGCCGCGCCCGTCGGGTCCGCTACGGGGCAGCTCGAAGCCGTTGGTGAGGAAGTTGGCGATGTCCGGGCCGATCATCCAGGCGCCCGACGCCAGCAGGGATACCTCAACGTCGATCCCCTCCCCGGTTCGTTCCCTGCGGACCAGCGCGGCCGCGATGGCCCCGGCGAGGAAGTTGCCCGCCGTGGTGTCGACGAACCCGGCTCGCTGGCCGGTGAGTGGGCCGCCCTCCGGGGTGAGCCGATCACCCACCCCGGCCCGGGCCCAGGCCGACACGTAGTCGTAGCTGGGACGCTCGGCGTCGGGGCCCTTGCTGCCCTGCCCGGTGGCCAGCGCGTACACCAGGCTCGGGTTGACGGCGCGCAGATCCGCGGGCTCGAGGAGGAACTTTCGCCGCAGCGGCGGCAGGTAGTTGGTCAGGAACACGTCGCTGGAACGCACGAGGTCGTCAAGCAGCGCCCGCCCCTCCTCGGTGGCCAGGTCGATGCCGACGGAGCGCTTGTTGCGGTTCCACTGCTCGTGGAGGAAGTTGACCATCGCCCCCTCGGCGAAGCTCACCGCGCCGAAGATCCCCCGCAGGGGGTCGCCCCGCCTCGGATCCTCCACCTTGATCACATCCGCGCCCCAGTCGGCGAGCACCGTCCCCGCCGAGGGGGCGAAGCCCCAGTTGTCGACCTCCACCACCCGGATGCCCTCGAGCACGCGCGTCATCGGATCCCCCTGGTCTCGTCAACCGCTGCGACGGCGGTCGCGAGCCTACGGTGTGGTCTCGGGGCGCGTGTGTTCGCCGTCCTCGCCGGCGATCACGGAGAGCTGGCCGGGCGCGTCGAGCCGGGCCGCGACACCGCAGCACTCACGGTCCGCGAGCCGAGCTGCGAGGCCGCGGTCGCTCGATACCGCCACCGAGCGGTACCCACCGGCTTCGACCACGGCCACGGCCCGACCCGGCTCGCCCCGGTCGTGGATCACGGTGCAGGCGACGATCACCCCGTCGCCGGTCAGGTCCGGATCGAGTGACAGGACCTCGGTGGCCGCCGCCGCTTCGGCGGTGACGTCCCGGGCGTGGAAGGGACCCTGGGGTGGCTCGGACGACCACAGACCGATGGCCGGCTTGGTGAGCATGCCGCTCACCGAGGTGACTGCTCCCCGAGATCGGGGATCGGCGCGCAACCGCTGCGCCATCGCCACCATCGCCTGCAACACGTAGTTGTTGAGCGGGCCGCCGGCAAAGGTCATTCCGCCGGTCACCGTCAGGCCCCGGGGGTCGTCCAGGCTCAGGCCCAGCTCGGCAGCCTGGACCTGCACCGCGGCAGGGAAGCAGCTGTACAGGTCAAGGTGCGCCACGTCGTCGACACCGCAGCCCGCGGCCTCGAAGGCGGCTCGGGCGCAGGCCCGGAAGGCCGGCCACCGTCCGATCGAACGCCGGCACGGAAGCGGCACCATCAGGTTCGACTCAGCGGCCACCAGCGGGAACACCCACCGGTCGCGCTCGATGCCCAGCGCGCCAGCCACCTCCACCGAGCACAGCAGGAGCGCGGCCGCCTGGTCGACGTTCCACTGCGAGCAGAGCAGCTTCGTGTAGGGCGTGGCCACCATGCGGTTGGTCGCGGTCGGCGTCACGATGACCTCCGGGGAGAGGGCGTCGTGGCTCCAGGCGAGGGGGTTGCTCGCCGCCACCGCCGCGAACCGGGACCACAACGCGCCGAGCTCGGCCCGGTGCTGGGCGGGCGAGCGATAGGCGGCGGCTCGCAGCGCGCTCTCGATCAACGCGTACTGGTGCGCCGGCACGGCCAGCTCCCGTTCGATCTCGGTGGCGGTGAGGATGTCCCCGTCCGGCAGGAGCAGCTCGTCGGGTTCCGTCCCAGGGGGCTGGCTGGTCTCGGGTGCCTCGGTGCTGGTGATCGCCGCCCGCAGCGCCCGGTGCTTCGCCTCGCCGCCGCAGATCGCCACCACCCGTGCCCGTCCGGCGGCGATGTCGGACGCAGCCCGGGTGATGAGCGTCTGCTGGAGCACCCCCACCTCGGCCAGGACGGTCCGAGCGGATGCCCCGACTCGTTCCGCCAGGAGCCGACCCGGGTCGGGGTAGCTCCAGGTCCCGTTGGGTACCGCGATCACGTCGATCCGATCCAGCAGCGCTCGGGAGCCGGCATCGTCGGCCGCGGCGAGCAGTGCCTGTTCCATCAGCACGATCGCCTCTGCAGCGGCGGACGGGTCGCCCACGCGTTGGGTGTGCGCGGCCGCGCCCACCAGCACCGGTGTGCGGGGATCGAGTGCCATGCCGGCGGCGTCCTCCTTCGCTCGTCGCTCCCCCCGCTGCACCCTAGGCTGCCAGCCGATGGTCTCCGAGCTGTTCGATCCCGCCGCCTGGCGCCCCATCGAGGGCTTCGACTTCGCTGACATCACCTACCACCGGGCAGTCGATCACGGCACGGTGCGCATCGCGTTCGACCGGCCGGAGGTCCGTAACGCCTTCCGGCCTCGCACGGTCGACGAGCTGTACCGGGCGCTCGACCACGCCCGCATGACCAGCGACGTCGGGTGTGTTCTGCTCACCGGCAACGGGCCGTCGCCGCGGGACGGCGTGTGGGCCTTCTGCTCAGGAGGCGACCAGCGCATCCGAGGCCGGGACGGCTACCGGTACGCCGAGGGGGAGACCGCCGACACCATCGACCCCGCCCGCACGGGCCGCCTGCACATCCTCGAGGTGCAGCGGCTCATCCGCATGATGCCGAAGGTGGTCATCTGTGTGGTCCCCGGCTGGGCTGCGGGAGGGGGCCACAGCCTGCACGTGGTGTGCGATCTCACCTTGGCGAGCCGCGAGCACGCGCGCTTCAAGCAGACGGACGCCGACGTGGCCAGCTTCGACGGCGGGTTCGGTTCCGCGTACCTGGCTCGCCAGGTCGGCCAGAAGTTCGCCCGGGAGATCTTCTTCCTGGGCCGCGAGTACACCGCGGAGCAGGCCCACGCCATGGGAATGGTCAACGAGGTCGTGGCCCACGAGGACCTGGAGCGGGTCGCCCTGGAGTGGGGCCGGATGGTGAATGGCAAGAGTCCGACCGCGCAGCGCATGCTGAAGTTCGCGTTCAACCTGATCGACGACGGCCTCGTCGGCCAGCAGGTCTTCGCCGGGGAAGCGACCCGGCTCGCCTACATGACCGAAGAAGCTGTCGAAGGCCGTGACGCGTTCCTGGAGAAGCGCCCCCCCGACTGGTCGCGTTTCCCCTGGTACTTCTAGCGCGCCCGGCGCGCGCATCCGCCCCGATCGCGGGCCTGGGCCGGCCTCCGGAGGTCGGGTGGCGCGCCCGGGTCACTTAGGCTGCGGGCATGGCAGACCCGCGCACGATCGCTCCCGCCACCGGCCGGCTCGGCGTCCTCACCCCTGGTCTCGGTGCGGTGGCCTCCACCTTCATCGCCGGGGTGATGGCGGCCCGGGAGGGCCACGCCGTGCCCGTCGGTTCCCTCAGCCAGCTCGCGCACATCCGGCTCGGCGATCGCAGCGAAGGACGCAATCCCCTGATCCGCGACTTCGTGCCGCTGGCCTCACTCGATGACCTGGTGTTCGGTGGTTGGGACCCGATTTCGCCCAACGCGCTCGAGGCGGCCCGCACGGCGGGGGTGCTGGAGGAGCGCGACCTCGCCCCGGTGTCCGCGCAGCTCGAGGGTGTGGTGGCGATGGACGCAGTGTTCGACCGCCGATGGGTCAAGAAGCTCGACGGGCACCGGGTGAAGCCCCAGACTTCGAAGTGGGACCTGGCCCAGGCATTGATTGACGACATCGAGCGGTTCCGCGCCGACAACGACTGCGACCGCCTGGTCATGGTGTGGTGCGGTTCGACCGAGGCGTACCAGGAGCCGTCGGCGGTGCACGCGTCGCTGGAGGCGTTCGAGCAGGGGCTGCGCGACGACGACGAGAACATCGCACCGAGCCAGATCTACGCCTACGCGGCCATCGCCTCCGGGGTGCCGTACGCGAACGGCGCCCCGAACCTCTCGATCGATCTCCCCTGCATGCTCGAGCTGGCCGCCGCCCGGCAGGTCCCGATCTGCGGGAAGGACTTCAAGACCGGCCAGACCCTGATGAAGACGCTGATCGCACCGGGGCTCAAGGCCCGGATGCTCGGCCTGCGGGGGTGGTACTCGACGAACATCCTCGGCAACCGCGACGGCGAGGTGCTCGACGACCCGGAGAACTTCAAGACCAAGGAGATGTCCAAGCTGGGGGTGCTCGACACGATCCTGCAGCCGGAGCTGTACCCGGAGCTCTACGGCAACATCGACCACGTCGTGCGCATCAACTACTACCCGCCCCGCGGTGACAACAAGGAGGGGTGGGACAACATCGACATCTACGGCTGGATGGGGTACCCGATGCAGATCAAGATCGATTTCCTCTGCCGGGACTCGATCCTCGCCGCCCCGCTGGTGCTCGACCTGGCGCTGTTCCTCGACCTCGCGGCCCGTGCCGGGCAGAGCGGGGTGCAGGAGTGGCTCTCGTACTACTTCAAGTCGCCGCAGCCGTCGGGCGGCCTGCCCCCGGAGCACGACCTGTTCATCCAGCACATCAAGCTCAAGAACACCCTGCGGGAGTGGATGGGGGAGGAGCCCGTCACCCACGCCGAGGACGGCTGATCCCGTCTCGACGGCTGTTGAACAGAACCTCTAGTCTGTTCAACAGTTGGACCGAGGGGGGGAGCCGATGACCACGACCGCGCTGGTGTACGACCCGACGGACCCGGCGACGATCCGGTCTCCGTTCGACACCTACCGGCGTCTGCGCGAGGAGGCGCCGCTGTACCACCTCGGGGGCGGGTGTGGGTCCTGTCCCGCTTCGCCGACGTCTTCGCCGCCGCGCGGGACACCGAGACCTTCTCCTCTGCCCAGGGACTGTCCTACGAGGGTGGCGACATCGAGGTCCTCGGGCTGCTCCCCACCATCGTGATGATGGACCCACCCGAGCACACGGCCTACCGGAGGCTGGTGAGCCGGGGGTTCACCCCCCGCAGGGTGGCCGGCATCGAACCCGCGGTCCGGGCCTTCGTGGTCGAGCGGATCAGTGCGATGCGCGACGTGATCCGCGACCAGGGAACGGCCGACTTCATCGCCGAGCTGGCCGGCCCCCTGCCGAGCTTCGTGGTGGCCCACTACCTGGGCGTACCGCAAGCCGATCGAGGCCGGTTCGACGGCTGGACCAACGCGATCGTCTCGGCCAACGCGGCCGGCGACGTGATCGGCGGCGCCCAGCAGGCCGTCGGCGAGTTGTACGAGTACTTCACTGATCTCGCCGAGCGGCGCCGCCACGACCCCGGTGACGACATCATCTCCCAGCTGGTGCATGCCTCCCTGGGGGACGAGCCGGTGCCGATCGAGGCCGTGCTCGGGTACGCGTTCGTGATGGTGGCCGGCGGGAACGACACCACCACCGGCATGCTCGGTGGTTCGGCCGAGTTGCTGACGCAACGCCGGGACCAGCGCCAGCTCCTGCTCGACCGGCCGGAGCTCATCCCCGATGCGGTGGAGGAGCTGCTCCGGTTGACCTCCCCGGTGCAGGGGTTGTCGCGCACCACGACCCGCGACATCGAGCGGTACGGCCAGACGATCCCCGCCGGCAGCAAGGTGCACCTGCTCTACGCGTCGGCGAACCGCGATCACCGCGAGTTCGGTCCCACGGCGGAAGAGCTCGACGTCCAGCGCCGCATCGACCGCATCATGACCTTCACTAGCGGGCCCCATCACTGCCTGGGCGCCGCGGCGGCCCGGTTGCAGTCGCGGGTGGCGCTCGAGGAGCTGCTCGCTCGCCTGCCGGACTTCGAGGTCGATGGGGACGCCGGGGCGTACGCGCCGGGCGCGTTCGTGCGACGGTTCACGTCGCTGCCCATCACCGCCTCGGTATGAGAGGAGCGATCGGCGCCGAACCACGGTGGGGTCGCGAGGACGACCCCGGCCAGGCGGTCGAGCGACTGCTCGATGCGGCGGGGATGGTGTTCGCCCGCCACGGGGTCTTCACGGCCAAGGTCAACGACGTCGCGGTACAGGCAGGGTGTTCGCGGGGCACGCTGTACCGCTACTTCCCCGACGGCGATGCGCTGCGCTTCGCCTTCGTCGAGCGGGAGGCCCGCCGGATCGGTGCGGAGGTGGCCGGGCAGGTCCGTTCGATCGTCGATCCGGGCCAGCGGCTCGTCGCCGCCATCCTCGTCTCGCTGGATGCCGTCCGCGGGGACGAGGTGCTCCGGGCGTGGTTCGATCCCACCGCCGCAGGCCGTACCAACCAGCTGGCGATGCAGGTGGAGGTGGTCTCCTCGATGCTTGAGCCCCTGGTGCGGGACGTGCACGGGCGGGCCGGCAGCACTCTCGCGACCGAATGGGTGGTGCGGGTCATCCTCTCCCTGCTCGCGCACCCCGCCGATCCCGCCGACGAGCGCCGCATGCTCGAGCGGTACCTGCTCCGGTCGCTGTCGTAGGCTCGGGTCGTGACCGACATCGTTGCTTCCCCCACTGCGCTGCTGGGTGAGCGCCTCGATCAGCTCCTCAGCGAGATGGACCCGGCCACGGCTGATCCCGTGGCGTTCCGCGGTCGTCAGTACGATCTCGGGCTGGCCTGGGTGCACTTCCCCGAGGGGTGGGGTGGCCTCGGCATCGCACCGAACCACCAGAAGGAGGTCGACCGGCGCCTCCGCGAAGCTGGTGCGCCACCTGTCGATGCCCGCCTGTTCTTCGGGTTGACCATGGCCGGACCGACGGTCGTCACGCACGGGAGCGACCAGTTGCGGGCTCGGTTGCTGCGGCGGATGTTCACCGGGGAGGACGCCTGGTGCCAGCTCTTCAGCGAGCCCGGCGCCGGTTCGGACCTCGCGGGTCTGTCCACCCGGGCGGTGCGTGACGGTGACGAATGGGTGATCACGGGTCAGAAGGTCTGGAACACCCTGGCCCACCTGGCCGATCGAGGGATGCTCGTGGCCCGTACCGATCCCGAGGCGCCCAAGCACAAGGGGCTCACCTACTTCGCGCTGGACATGCACGCCCCGGGCGTCGAGGTGCGCCCGCTGGTGCAGATCACGGGTGAGGCCGAGTTCAACGAGGTGTACCTCACCGAGGTGCGGGTGCCCGACGCGGACCGCATCGGTGAGGTGGGTGAGGGTTGGCGGGTCGCCATGACCACGCTCATGAACGAGCGCACCACCATCGGCGGAGGCTCCGGCCCTCCGGCCAAGGGGTCGGGGGCGATCGCCGAGGCCGTGCGGATCTGGCGGGAGGAAGCGGTGGAGCGCACGCCAGTGGCCAAGGACCGGCTCATGCAACGCTGGATCGAGGCGGAGGTGCTGCGGCTGACCAACATCCGCGCCGCCCAGAACCGCAAGGCCGGCAATCCGGGGCCGGAGGGCTCCATCGCCAAGTTGATGTTCGCCGAGGTGAACAAGGACATCTACGAGCTGTGTGTGGATCTGCTCGGTGCTCAGGCCCTGGTGGGCTACGACTACTCGCACCAGCGCACCGAGAGCTTGGGGTTGGTCGGCCCGCCGGGCTCGGCGCGCAAGATGTTCCTGCGGTCACGGGCGAACTCGATCGAGGGCGGCACGTCGGAGATCCAGCGCAACATCATCGGCGAGCGGGTGCTGGGGCTCCCCGGCGAGCCGCGGGTCGACAAGGACCTGCCCTGGTCGCAGGTCCCCCGCAGCTGAGCGCCCCGCGGCCCCAGCGAGCCGGTGTCGACCGGGCACGCCGGACGCGGCCCTGCCGGCACGGGCTCGGGATCGGGGCGCTCAGCGGTGCCAGCGCCAGGAGCAGGACACGCGGGGGCCGGCACGGCGGACCTTCGGCACGGCGTGCTCCCAGTCGGCCTGACAGCGGCCGCCCATGACCAGCAGGTCACCCGAACCCGGCGAGAGGTCACGGGAGCGGCCACCTTCCCGGGGCCTCACGAGGAACGGACGGCGGGCACCCAGGGTCAGGATGGCGACGAGGGTGTCGTCGAGCCGACGGAGCTCCCGGTCGGCGTGGGAGGCCACGCTGTCCCGACCGTCCCGGTAGTAGTTGAGGCCGAAGGCCCCGAAACGCACGCCGTAGCGCTCCTCCAGGAGGCGCTTCACCTCCTCGAGAGCGGGATGGGGTGCCGGCTCGCCGGCCCGGTACCAGCGGGAGAGCCGAGGGTCATCGACCACCCGGTCCCACATCCGGCGGCGTCCCTGCCGCCAATCCACGGAGTCCAGCAGCTCGTCGAGGACCTGATCGGCGCCGATCAGCAGGTGGCGGGAGAGGTCGACCCACGAGTGCTCGTCGAGCTGCACCCGCTCCACCGTCGCCTCGCGGCGGACCGAGGGCTCACCGGAGCCGAACAGGTCGCGCTGGTGGAACGCCATCTCCGACAGGATATCGAACGGGTGTTCGGCAACCGTGGTGCTTGCTCGCCCTGGCGAGGCACGCCACGATGCGGCGATGAGCGAGCAGCCGAACGAGACCCTGACCCGCTCCAGTCGCGACCCCGAGGAGCTCCGGGAGCGACTCGAGCGCTGGCTGACCGGCACCCTGGGCGACCAGGCCGCGCCATCCGTGATCGGTCTCGAGGTGCCGTCCTCGAACGGGATGTCGAGCGAGACCCTGCTGTTCGACGCGGTGTGGGCGGAGGACGGGAGGGAACGGCGCGGCTCGTTCGTGGCCCGGGTGGCGCCCGATCCCGGCGACGTCCCGGTCTTCCCCAGCTACGACCTGGAGCTGCAGTTCCGGGTGATGCAGCTGGTCGGCGAGCACAGCGACGTGCCGGTGCCGAGAGCGGTATGGCTCGAGCTGGATGATCGGGCACTCGGCGCGCCGTTCTTCGTGATGGAGCGGGTGGAGGGCCGGGTGCCGCCGGACGTCATGCCGTACAACATGGGCAGCTGGCTGCTCGAGGCGGAGCGGGCCGAGCAGCGGGCACTGCAGGACGCCAGCGTCGCGGTGCTGGCGGGGATCCACGGGATCGATCGGTCGAAGGTCGACACGGCGTTCCTCGAGTACGGCACCCCGGGTGACACGCACCTGCGCCGGCACGTCGAGCACTGGCGCCGGTACTACGACTGGGTGCGCGGCGAGGCGCGCTACCCGGTGCTGGAGGCGACGTTCGACTGGCTGGAGCGGCACTGGCCTGCCGACGAGGGCGAGACCGTGATCAGCTGGGGCGACGCCCGGATCGGCAACATGATGTTCGACGGGTTCCGGCCGGTCGCCGTGCTCGACTGGGAGATGGCGGGCCTCGGGCCCCGGGGCATCGACGTCGGGTGGATGGTGTTCCTGCACGGCTTCTTCGAGTTCGTCGCCCACCAGCTGGAGATGGAGGGGATGCCGCACTTCCTGCGCGCCGACGACGTCCGTGCCACCTACGAGGAGGTCTCGGGGAGCGAGCTGGGTGACCTGCGGTGGTACGAGGTGTACGCCGCCCTGCGCCACGGCATCGTCATGGCTCGGGTGCACGCCCGCCAGGTGCACTTCGGTGAGGCGGAACCTCCCGCGGAGCCCGACGACGCGGTGATGCACCGCCCGGTGCTGGAGCAGATGCTCGAGGGCAGCTACTGGGACTGACGGTGATCGGCTCCGCCGTGCCGGGACCCTCGCCAGCGCCCGAGCGCGTGCCTGCTCGGTGATGGCGACGCAGCGGTTCGACCGCCGGTACTTCGATCACTGGTACCGGGAGGAGGGGTTCGGGTCTCCTGCTCGCCTGGACCGCAAGGTGCGCTACGCGCTCGGTGCAGCCGAGTACCTGCTCGAGCGGCCGGTGCGCTCGGTGCTCGACGTGGGCTGCGGGGAGGGCTCGTGGTTCGGGGCGATCCGGGCGGCACGCCCGAGGGCCCGCTACGTGGGGGTCGACCCGAGTGAGTACGCGGTGAGCCGTTACGGGCGCTCGCGCCACCTGCGACTCGGCGGGCTCGCGGATCTCGACCGGCTCGGTCTGCGCGGCCCGTTCGACCTGGTGGTGTGCGTGGACGTGCTCGCCTACGCGCCCGATGCCGACGTGCGGGCCGGGCTCCGCTCGATGTCGCGCCTGCTGGGGGGCGTCGCCCTGATCGAGGTCTTCACCAGCGAGGACCACTTCGTCGGGGACACCGGGGGCTACCGGCGCCGGCGCCCGGCGACCTACCGCCGGTGGTTCGCCGAGGCCGGGCTGTGCCGCATCGGCCCCAGCCTCTTCGCCGGCGAGTCGCTGCGACCGCACCTCAGCGCGTTCGAGCGTGGGTGGTGACTGGTCGGCCGCGCTCGCGGCCCGACCCTCACACCTCGGCCGCGCTCGCGGCCTCGGGCAGCGCCGTCGGGACGGCAGGGGCCCGGGCCGCTCCGGGGTGCTGGCGGATCGCCAGGGTCATCGGTGCGGCGGACAGCGCGGCCAGGGCCCCTGGCAGGGCGTACGCCCAACCGAAGCCGGCGGCATCGGCCACGGCCCCCACCGCGTAGCCGCCCACACCCTGCCCGACGTCCATGAACGCCACCAGCGATCCCAGCGCACTGCCGCGCTGGGATTCGGGCACGATGGCCGACATCCAGGCCACGACCGCGGGGAACACCAGCGCCCAGCCGGCGCCGACGAGTGCCACCCCGGCGACGGCGGTGACCGGGCGGTCCAGGAGTGACAGGACGAACAGGCCCAGGGACAGCGAGGCGATGCCGGGGAAGATGACACGGACCGGGCCGACCGCGTCGGCGAGGCGCCCCGAGCCGAGCCGGACGGCGAGCACCGAGATGGCGAACGTGGCGTACAGGACGCCGGACGAGCCGAGCCCGATCGAGCGGGCGTACAGCGCCGAGTGGGCGGTGATCGACGTGTAGCCGACGCCGAGGGCCAGCAGCACGATTCCCGGGAGGACCGCTTCGCGGTGCAGGAGCGGCTGCCGAGCGTCGCCGGCCGTGGCGCCGGACGCCGCCGCGGGCGCAGGTGGCCGGGTCTCGGTCATGGTCGTCGCGATCGCCGCCCCCACCACCATCACCAGGGCCAGAGCGGTCCACGCCGTCGCCGATCCCCGGTCCATGAGCAGCTCGCCCAGCGCCGGGCCGCAGGCGAAGCCCACGTAGATGGCGATCGACAGGCGGGCCACGGCGGAGGCTCGCCGCGCGGGTGGCGCCAGATCGGTCGAGGCGGTCACCGCTGCCACGTAGAACGCCGAGCCCGCCGCACCTTGCACCACCCGCAGCGCCAGGACCACGGGCACCCACCGGGCACCGTGGAAGCACAGCATCACCCCGGCCATGACGAACGGCGGCCCGACGAGGAACGGGCGGCGGCCCACTCGATCGATGAGACGACCGGCGACCGGGCGGGCCAGCACCGCGGCGAGGAAGAAGATCGACACGGAGAACCCGGCGACCGCCCGGGTGCCACCCAGCTCCTCGGTGACGAAGCGCGGTGTGGCCGAGAACATCGCGCCCAGCGCGAGGTAGATGAACACCGCGCCGAGATCGAGGCGCCATTGGCGGGTCACGGGGTGACCGTAGCCGTCGCCGTGCCCGCCGCCCTCGAGCGCCACCGGCCCTACACTCCGGCCGTGACCACCCCGGACCCGAGCGCCTCGTCGACCCCACCCGTGGCGCTGGTGACCGGCGCCAGCCGGGGCATCGGGCGGGCGGTGGCCCTCGAGCTGGCCAGGCGCGGCTACGCCGTCGTCGCCACCATGCGCGACCCGTCGATGGGTGCGTCTCTCACCGACGAGCTGCCCGACGGCACCGGCGGGATCACCGTCCGGCGGCTCGACGTCACCGAGCCCGGCAGCATCGAGATCCCGCCCGTGCTCGACGTGCTCGTGAACAACGCGGCGGTCGAGCTCGGCAACCTGCCCGTGGAGCACACGCCGCTCGAGGATTGGCGCACCACCTTCGAGACGAACGTGTTCGGGGCGGTCGAGGTCATCCGGCGGTCGATCCCTGCGCTGCGCCGCAGCGGCCGGGCGGTGATCTGCAACCTCACGTCCAGCGGGGTACTGGTGCCCATGCCGTTCTTCGCCGTGTACCGGGCCAGCAAGGCCGCGCTGAGTGCGGTGGGTGAGTCGCTGCGGGCCGAGCTGGCGCCGTTCGGCGTGCGGGTGGTGGAGGTCCTGCCGGGACCGATCGACACCGACATGCTGGCGGCGTCGATGGTCCTGCCCGAGGCCGCCCGCTACGAGGACTACCGGCGGCTCGCCGAGCGGGTGGCGCACCTCCGTGCCGGCACGGTCGAAGGCTCGACTGCGGCGGAGGGCGCGGCCCGGGCGATCGTCGACGCCATCGAGGACCCGCAGTCACCGCTGCGGGTGGCCTGCGATCCGATGGGTGCTGCTCTGCTGGAGGCCTGGCGGGCGTGCAGCGACGAGGAGTCGATGGCCGGGTACCTGGCGGCCTTCGACGTGGGTGGCGCTCAGTCGGCCCGGCCGAGCAGGACCTGACCGGGCCGGCAGGCGACCAGCAGCTCGTCGCGCTCCTCCACCGGTAGCGTGCCCAGGCGTGCCGGGGGCAGCCCTCGCACCATCGCACCGGCGCGGTCGACGAACCCGTCGTCGGCGGGAAGCTCGAAGAATGACGCGATCTGCGCCAGCACGTCCTGCGGGGTGGCCACCAGGTCCTCGAAGCGCACCTGCAGGAACTGGTCGCGGTCCAGCCGAGGCAGGGCCCGGAAGCCGCGCAGCACCTGATCGGTCCAGTACCGGCCCACTGCCCAGCACGGTGGTGGCGTGCCGACCACGCGGTCGATGATCGCGGCGTCGTCCTCGCCGTCGGCGACCTCAGGGAAGAGATCGAGGAAGAACGTCACGCCGAGCCGGAAGAACGGGTGCTCGCGGATGGAGAGCGCAGCTTCGGGCCCGTCGCGATGGATGTGGACGAACCGGGCGCTCGGGTACAGGTCGATCAGCCCGTCGAGGTAGTCGAGCGACGAGCCCGATCGTTCGATCCAGACCGACCCGCCGAAGCGGGCGGTCAGCAACTCGAACAGCGAGCGGTAGTGATCGGCCAGTGGCGCGTCCGGTCTGGCCCGCGCGAACGCCAGGACCTCCTCGAAGAGTGGATCGGGATCGTCGGTGAGGCGGCTCAGCATGGTGATCAGGAGCCACGGCACGGGATCCCCCGGCCGGTAGCGCGCCTGGGGCGCGCCGAACGGGTAGCGGATCTCGTCGCTGGTGTATCCCCGGGCCAGGACGGCAGTGGTGACCGGCTGCTCCGCCCCGATGAGCTCGGCGAACTCGGCGCCACTCACCGGACCGGGCGCGAACCGGCGAGCCCGGTCGAGTCCGGTGAAGAACTCGTGGATGCTCACCACCTCTCGGTGCTCCGCCAGCATCGTCGACAGCAACGTCGATCCGCACCGCCCCGTGCCCACCACGAACCGCTCCACGGCACTACCTCCGGTACCGGCGCATCACGGCTCGCCGCCGCCGCTCGATCACCGCCCGCCGCCCGGCGGGATCGAGGCGGGGTGTGTCGGCGGGTAGCTCTCCCTCGAGGTCGTGGCGGGCCACGGTGCGGTACCGCATGGTGGGCAGGTCGCCTACCTCGGGCAGCAGGTAGCGCAGCGCCAGGGTGCCTTCCCGGTGCCCGGCGGGGTCCAGCCAGTTCGCCACCCCGGGGTCGTCATGGCTGATGACCCCGACGAAGCGACCGCCGTCCGTGAGCGCCGCCTGAGCGGAGTTGAGCGATGACTGGTGGTTGGCGAAGTCGATGCTCTGCCAGAAGCGGTCGCACAGCGACACGCCCCACATCCGACACGGTGGCGGGTCGAGCGTGAGGATCACCGCCTCGTCGGGCTCGCAGCGCCACGCGCCCATGCCGTAGGCCTGGCCCTTGAGCCCGGATGCCTCCGCCGGTGGACGGAAGGGCGTGAGATCGCCGGGCGTGCCGGCGAGGATGGCCCTGCTGATCGCCTCCCAGCAGCGTGCCCCCACCTCGAGCCACTGGCAGAGCAGCTCGACCCGGGCCCCGATCGCCCCGGTGCTCAGCGGTGCGGGCGGGTAGGGGAAGCCGACCTGCTCGATGACCAGCTCGGCCGGGCGTTCGTGCTCCCAGTCGTCGAAGTACTGGCGGACCAGCAGGAAGCTGGCTGTGTCGTCGAGGCGCATCCAGTTACCGGCGGTGTGCTCCTCCGGCGACAGGATCAGCTCGAAGTTCCCGCCGGGGTCGGTGGCCAGCTCGTCACCGGACATGGCGGACACCGCCCGCCAGCCGGCGAAGTCGCCGTCGGCCATGTGGCCGGTGTTGACCTGCAGCTCGAGGTGGCGGGCGGTGCCCCGGTTGCCGCTCACGCGGTAGGTCGTGTCGCCGCGGATCCGGGTGTAGGAGTAGTTGCAGTCGGGGTTGTCGAGACCCCAGCTCATGCGGTTCTCGATGTAGCGGCCGAGCTCCGGGGCCTCGGTGTCGTCGTACTCGACACACGCCGCGATGCCCGCGGCGACAAAGCGCAGCAGGTAGCGCAGACCCTCCGCCCGCACGACCGGGTCCGCCGGTACGTCGTCGCCCCACACCAGGGACCGGAGTCCGGCGAGCTGGTCAAGCAGGAGGTCCCACAGCTCGCCGTCGAGGACCCGGGGGTCCGGTGGTCGCTCGGTCGGGTGTTCCACGGGGCGCTCCTCGTCAGCGGTCCTGGAAGTCGGGCCGCCGGCGCTCGGCGAACGCCAGCCCGCCTTCCACCGTGTCGTGCATGGCGACCAGCGCCGCGGCCTGCCGGTGGCCGAGGGCCAGGGCATCGGCTGGGGGCATCCAGGTACCCTTGACGACCAGCTCCTTGAACGCTCGCAGCGCCGCGGGGGCGAGGGCGGCGAGCCGATCCGCCCAGCGCAACGCCTCGTCGAGCGCCTGGCCTGCGGGCACCACCCGGTTGAGCCAGCCCATCTCGTAGAGCCGGGCCGCGGGGAGGCGCTCGTCGGCGAGCAGCGCCAGTTCGAGGACGTGGGCGGGGAGGAGTTGGCGGGCCAGCGCCCCGAGCCACTGCGCCGGGAGGTTCCAGCGCGCTTCGGGGAGGCCGAACTCGGCGGTGTCGCCGGCGATGCGCAGGTCGCAGCCGGTGGCGATCATCATGCCGCCGCCCAGGCAGCGGCCTTCGATGGCGGCGATCACCGGCTTGCGGGCCAGGCCCTCCGCTACCTCCGGGTACGGCGGGTCGTCGAAACTGCCGCCCGCGGCGGCGGCCACGTCAGCGCCGGCACAGAAAGCTCGCCCACCTGCGCCGGTCAGTACCCCCACCCGGAGAGCGGGGTCGTCATCAAGCCGGCTCCACACCGCCCCCAGGGCTTTGAGGCCGGGGCCGTCGTACGCGTTGAGCTTCTCCGGGCGATCGAGGGTGACGAGCAGCACCGGTCCATGAGCTTCGGCGGTGAGGTAGTCACCTTGCACGTGGCACACGGTAGGTGCTGGCGTCGGTCTCAGCCCGGCGTGGGATCGGCAGCCAGGTGCCAGCAGCCCCTGCCTCGCCGCTTGGCCTCGTACAGGGCGCGGTCGGCGCGCTCGAGCAGCTCATCGGCATCGAGGTCCGCGGTGTCGGCGGTGGCGATGCCGATGCTCGCCCCGATCCCGAGTGTCTCGGTGTCGACCTCGAACGGTTCCCCGAGGATTCGTAGCACCCGCTCGGCCACCGCGATCGCCGCGTCGTCGCTCCCGAGCTCGTGGCACACCACCGCGAACTCGTCGCCACCGATGCGCGCCACCGCGTCGCCCGGCCGGAGGGCGGCGGCGAGCCGGCGGGCGGCTTCGGTGAGCACCTGGTCGCCGACGGTGTGCCCGAGATGGTCGTTGACCCCCTTGAAGCCGTCGAGGTCGATGTAGAGCACACCGACCTTCGTGGGGCGAGGTTCCCGGCGGAGACTCTCCAGGAGTGCCCAGAACTGGGCCCGGTTGGGGATGCCGGTGAGCGGGTCGCGCCGAGCGGCGCGGCGGAGTCCGTCCACGTGATCGCGCCAGCGCAGCACCGCCCGCAGGTTCTTGCACATCACCTCGAGCGCGTAGCCGAAGATCTCGGGGGCGGGGCCGTCCCGGCGGGCGAAGGCGACCACCGCTGCGCTGTCGTGCAGCGGGTCCTCCACCGGCATCGCCCAGGTGTGGGTGAACCCGGCGCGCCGGGCCCGGGTGGCGAAGTCGGGGTGCAGGTCCGAGACGGCGGCGAGCCGCTCCTCGCGGGTGGCGACGGCTTCCGCCCACGGGGTGGTCGGATCCTCCAGACCACCGAGCTGGATCAACGCAGCCGAGCCCGTTGCCGCCGGGCAACCGTCGTCGTCGAGGTAGAACACCGCGTAGTCGACCGCAGGTTGGCGCCAACGCCCGAACTCCGGCACCATCCCGACCAGTACGTCGGTCGGGGCGTCCTGGGTGAACAGCTCGATGAGCCGGTCCTGCAGGTCGTGGTCGCCCGAGTATCGGCCGATCACCACCAGCAGATCACCGTCGGGACCAGGGACGAGTGCGGCGTTCAGCTCGACCCGCCGCCAGTGGCCGTCACCCGCCCGCAGCCGGTAGAAGGCGGGGGTCGTCTGGAGGTCTTGGTCACCGTCCCTGATGCGCCCGATGACATCGATCGCCCGTTGCAGGTCGTCGGGATGCACGACCTCCGAGACCGGACGGCCGATCACCTCGTCGGCCTCGAGGCCTAGCAGGTCGAGCGCATACGGGTTCGCGTGGAGGATGCGCCAGTCGGCGCTGACGACCACCGCCAGGTCGGTGATGGCTTCCAGGGCGTCCACGGCCCATCGGCCGCCGACGCCGAGACGAGTGCCTTCCGGGTCCGCCACACCCACGCCACTACTGTGCCAGAGAGCCTCCGGCCCTGCTCGGCGGCCTACGATCAGGTGAGGTCGTCCGCTCACCCAGGGGGCTTCGGTTGGAAGAGCTCGGTCATCCCGTCTTCGACTGCGACAACCACTACTACGAGGCGCTCGACGCCTTCACCCGCCATCTCGACCCCTCCCTCGGACCGAGGTGCGTGCAGTGGTGCGAGATCGACGGCCGCCGCTACCACGTGGTGGGTGGCCGGGTCAGCCGGGCGGTCACCAACCCCACCTTCGATCCGGTCGCCAAGCCCGGTGCGATGCACGACTACTTCCGCGGCAACCCCGACCAGCGCAACCCCCTCGAGTTCCTGCAGGACCGCGAGCCCATCCGTGCCTCGTACCGCGATCGCGACGCCCGCCTGGCGGCGATGGACGAGCAGGGCCTGCAGGCCTGCTGGTTGTTCCCCACCCTCGGCATGCTCTACGAGGAGCTGCTCAAGGACGACCCGGAGGCGGTGTGCCTCACCTTCCGGGCGTTCAACCGCTGGGTCGAGGAGGACTGGGGCTTCGCGTACCGCGACCGCATCTTCGCCGCCCCGTACCTCACGCTGGCCGACGTGGGCTGGGCGGTCGAGGAGCTGGAGTGGGCACTCGATCGCGGGGCCCGCACGATCGTGATGCGGCCAGCCGCACCCACCACCGCCACGGGTCGGTGCAATCCGTTCGAGCCGGCGTTCGACCCGTTCTGGGCCCGGGTGAACGAGGCGGGCATCACGGTGGTGCTGCATGCGGGCGACAGTGGCGGCTCGTCGAACGGCTACGCGCCCGACGGCTTCGGAGCCACCTTCCAGGGCGGATGGAAGCCGTCGATCAAGATGTTCGCCATCGAGCGGGCCATCTTCGAGTTCCTCCTGTCGTTGATGTTCGACAACCTGTTCGTGCGCTTCCCGAACCTGCGCATCGCCTCGGTCGAGAACGGCGCCGAGTTCCTCCCCGATCTCTTCGCCAAGATGCGGTCGATGGCCCGCAAGGTGCCCGGATGGTTCCCCGAGGATCCGGTGGAGCTGTTCCGGCGCCACGTGTGGATCAACCCCTTCTGGGAGGACGACGTGAACCGGATCGTCGAGTGGATGGGCGACGACCGGGTGATCTTCGGATCCGACTGGCCACACATCGAGGGCATGCCCTCCCCGCTCGACTACGTCGTGGAGCTCAAGGAGCTGCCCGCCGAGGCCCGGCGGCGCATCCTGTTCGACAACGTGAGCGAGCTCAACGTGCTGCGCCCGTAGAGCGGTGCGCATCCTCGTCACCAACGACGACGGCATCGGCTCGGAGGGCATCCACGTCCTCGCCGGGGCGCTGCACGACGCGGGCCACGACGTGTTCGTGGTGGCGCCCGCACACGACTGCAGCGGCGCGTCGTGTGCGCTGGGGAGGATGCACCCCGACGAGCACGTGGAGGTCACCCGCGTCGAGCTGCCCACTGCGCCGGAGGTCGAGGCGTGGTCGCTCGCGGGTCCCCCGGGCCTCGCGGTGCTGGCCACCGTGCTGGGCGGGTTCGGCGATCGCCGCCCTGACCTGGTGGTGTCGGGGGTCAACGCGGGGCTGAACACCGGACGGGCCATCCTGCACTCGGGCACGGTCGGCGCGGTGCTCACCGCCCAGAACTTCGGTCTGTCGGGGCTCGCGGTCAGCGTGCAGTCGAGCGAGCAGTGGTACTGGGAGACCGCGGCCGCACTGGCCGTCGAGGCCCTCCCGCTGGTCGCGGATGCACCGGCCCGGACCGCGCTGAACCTCAACGTGCCGGCCCTTCCGCGCCAGCAGGTCCGCGGGCTGCGATGGGCTCGCCTGGCGCCGTTCGGTGAGGTCCGCGCCGGCGTCGAGGGTCCGGCCCACGACCGGTTGCAGTTCGTCCTCCGGAGGGTCGAGATGGACCACGACGAGGACACCGACCAGGGGCTGGTGCAGGCCGGTTACGCATCGCTCACCACGCTCGTGGGGGTGGTCGAGGCCTGGCCCGACGAGAGCGGCCTCGAGGCCGGGCCGACCGAGCTGGCCGAGCGGCTGGTGCCGGGTGCGCCCGTGCATCCCGTGCACCGGGTGCCGGACCCGTCCAACGGCGGCGTGCTGCGGAGGCCTCGCCTCGGCGAGGGTTGACTACGCTGCTCGCCCATGCCGTTGCCGGCGCAGGGACGATCCAAGGACGACATCCTCGACGAGCTTCGGGCCAAGCAGGCTGGCGACGTGCGCTGGCAGGACGGCAAGACCTTCGGGATGGTCTACGACGGCGGCCCGTCGCTGCATGAGGTGCAGGAGGCGGTGGCGGTCGAGTTCCTGCACGAGAACGCGCTGAACATCCTCGCCTTCCCCAGCCTCGGGGCTATGCAGTCGGAGGTGGTGCGCATCACCGCCGACCTGTTGCACGGTGGGCCCGATGCCGCCGGTTTCATGACCTCGGGTGGGACCGAGAGCATCCTGATGGCGGTCAAGTCGGCGCGCGAGCGGGGCCGGGCCGAGCGGGGGATCGAGCAGGCGAACCTGGTGGTGGCGGAGTCGGCGCACGCCGCGTTCCACAAGGGTGCCCACTACTTCGGCCTGGAGATGCGGAAGGTCCCCGTGCGGCCGGACTGGCGGGCCGACGTCGATGCCATGGCGGCCGCCATCGACGACAACACCGTGCTGGTCGTGGGCTCGGCGCCCCAGTACCCCCAAGGGGTCATCGACCCCATCGCCGAGCTGGCGGCCGTCGCCGCCGAGGCGGGCGCGAACTTCCACGTCGATGCCTGCATGGGGGGCTTCGTGCTGCCCTTCATGGAGGAGCTGGGCTACGAGCTGCCGCCGTGGGACTTCCGGGTCGAGGGCGTCACCAGCATCTCGGCCGACCTCCACAAGCTGGGCTACGCGCCGAAGGGCGCGTCGGTGATCGTGCACCGCGACAAGGAGCTGCGCCGCTACCAGACGTTCGTGTTCGACGGCTGGCTCGGTGGCTTCTACGCCTCACCCGGCATGCAGGGCACCCGGCCGGGGCTGCCGATCGCCCTGGCGTGGGCCACGTTGCAGCACCTGGGGATGGAGGGCTACCTGCGGCTCACGAAGATCGCCATCGACGCCGCCCGACGGATGGTCGAAGGCATCCGGGCGATCGAGGGCCTCACGGTGCTCGGCGAGCCCGAGGCGCACCTGGTGGCCATCGCCGCCGAACCGGCACGGCCGGAGCCGCTGGACGTGTTCGCGGTCGGCGACGCCCTCCTGGCCCGGGGCTGGTTCCACGATCGGCAGACCCCACCGGACTCGCTGCACGCCACCGTCAGCGCGGGGAACGCGCCCGTGATCGACGACTACCTGCGCGACCTGGCGGCATGCGTGGCCGAGGTCGCCGGCACCCGGAGCGACGACCGCGCCACCACCTACGCCACCCTGGAATGACCTGAGGCGATCAGGGGCTCCGACAGACACCCCGTTCAACCTGGTGTCCGCAGCTCGCCCGTGAGCAGGCTGACCGCCAGCGCGCCGTTCGAGGAGCGGATTCGTTCCTCGAACGGCACGGCCGCCTGTGCAGCCAGGCGCCGGTCCGTAACCAGCAAGCCGATCGACCATCCCGCGAACAGGGTGCGAGCGACCTGGCCGAGGCGGGCGTAGAGGTCACGTAGGTCACCACCGGAGGCGATCCGCTTACCGTAGGGCGGGTTGGTGAGAATCCAGCCGGGCGTGCTGGCGGGCGGCTGGAGCTCGGAGATGCTGGCTCGCTGCAGGTCGAGGTGGTGCGCGACCCCGGCGCGCTCGGCGTTCGCCGTCGCCGCCTCGATGGCCCCGGCGTCTCGGTCGCGTCCGACGATCACCAGCGTTCCGCACCGCTTGGCGGCCTCGCGCTCGGCCCGGCTGGCAGATGCGAGCACGCTGGCCCAGGTGCCCGGAGCGAAGCTCGGCCACCGCTGGAACGCGAACGCCCGGTCCGCTCCCGGTGGCCGACCAGTGCCGAGCAGTGCCGCTTCGATGGGGATGGTGCCGGACCCGCAGAACGGGTCGACGAGTGGTCGATCGGGCTGCCATCCCGTGGCGAGCAGCATCGCCGCAGCGAGGGTCTCCCGCAGCGGCGCCTTCGCGGTCGCCAGCCGCCAGCCGCGCCGGTGCAGGGCCTCGCCGGAGCTGTCGACGCTGATCGTGAACGCGTCTCGCCGCACTCGGACCACAAAAAGCTGCTCGCTCGTCGCGTCGCCGGACGGCGCATGACCAGTGACGTGCTCCGCCACGGCCCCCAGGCGTTGCCCGATTGCGCCGGTGTGGTAGAGGCGCGACGAGCGCGAGCTCACTCGGAACACCGGCCGGGTACCTGGTCCGAGCCAGCTCGCCCAGTCCACCCGCCGCGCTGCTCGCTCCAGCTCGGCGAACGACCGGGCTTCGAACCGGGCAGCCCGCACCACGACCCGAGTGGCGACCCGCGACCAGAGGTTCGCGGCGTACAGCTCGCGGGTGGTGGCTCGGAACGCCACACCGCCGGTGCCGACCCGTCCCCGGATGCCGAGCCGTCTGAGCTCTCCCTCGAGCAACTGCTCGAGCCCGGGGGTGCACACCGCGAACGCGTCGTGGCGGGACGAAGGCGAGGGCACGATGGGTACGTCAGCCCCGCACCAGGTACTCGCTCATGGTGTAGGTCCGCAGGGTGGTCGAATCGCAGAAGACCTTCATGCTGTCGAGCATGACCCGGATGTTCTCCGCCAACTCGTCACCGTTGGCGGTACCGAAGAACCGGAACGGATCGGTCAGGTGCTCGACGGTCGGCCAATCCTCCTCCACGATGGCTCGCAGTGGGGGAGCGCCCGGGGTCAGCCGGCGAGCCACCGCGTTGCGCACGTAACGGACGCGGGGCTGCATCGCTGCCGACATGGTCGACTGGTGCTCGTACCAGTGAGCGTAGAACGTCTCGTCGTCGAGCCCGGGCTTCTTGTCGAACACCGTGAGCACGCACACGCCGGGGGAGCGATCGCCGTCCGGCCAGTCTCGGGCGCTGGGCCAGTGCGGGGTGGAGCCGTAGTCCTCGAGTAGCGACTCGGTGACGAGGTAGCCGGCACGGCGGACGCCCAGACCGCCCAGCACGGACTCGAACGGCCCGCGCCGATCATGGGCGTCGAGCCAGATGGAGAATGCGGCCCGGATCGGCAGCTCGTCGTCGGGCACCGGCACGGGCGGCGGGATCTGGGCACCGGCATCATCGACGGCGACCCAGAGTGCCGATGGTTCGAGATGGAGCAGCTCGCCGGTAATCTGTTGCACCTGTTCGCCGTACTCGGCGGGGTCGATGCTCGGTCGATCCCACACCAGGTAGACGAGCTTCTCCACGACGGACCTCCCCATTCAGGTGACGAGCGTGCGCTCGGCACGGTACTGGAATGCGAGAGAATGCAGCGATGATCGCTGGGGCCAGATGACCGCGCCGACCACCGCCTCGCTGACCACCGCCTCGCGCACTGCGGTCCCGCCGCTCTCGACCCGGCTGCCCTACATGCCGGGTCTCGACGGGCTACGGGCGCTCGCGGTCATCTCGGTACTCGTCTATCACGCCGGCTACGGGTGGGCTTCCGGCGGGTTCCTCGGGGTCGAGGTGTTCTTCGTCATCAGCGGCTACCTCATCACCGCGCTGCTGCTGGCCGAATGGCGCGACTCGGGATCGATCGCCCTTCGAGAGTTCTGGTTGCGCCGGGCTCGGCGCCTGCTCCCGGCGTTGTTCCTGCTGCTGGTCCTGGTCAGCGCGGTCGCGGTGATCTTCCTTCCCGACGAAGTGGCCAGCCTGCGCGGTGATGTCCTGTCCGCGATCGCCTACGTGACCAACTGGAACTTCATCATCGGCCAGAAGTCCTACTTCGAGTTCGTCGGCCGGCCCTCGCTCGTCACCCACCTGTGGTCGCTCGCGGTTGAGGAGCAGTTCTACCTGGTGTGGCCGCTGGTGTTCATCGGCGGCATGAAGCTGCTCGGCCGGCGCCTGTTCCCGGTGGCGGTCCTCGCCGCCGCGCTCGGCTCGGTGGCGCTGATGTGGGTGCTGTTCGACCCGAACGCCGGCGACCCGTCCCGCGTCTACTACGGCACCGACACCCGCGCTGCCGGGCTGCTCCTCGGATGTGTCCTGGCCTTCGTGTGGTCCCCCTGGCGGCTCCGGCGAGATGTCGGTCGCGGCGCGGCGGTTGTGCTCGACACGGTGGGAGCGACCGCCCTGCTGGTGCTCGGGTACCAGCTGATGTCGACCGGCGAGTTCGACCCGGCGCTCTACCAGGGGGGCTTCCTGCGGCTCGACCTCGTCACCCTGGTGGTGATCGCCGTGGCGGTCCACCCGGCGGCGCACCTCGGCCGGGTGCTCGGGATCGCGCCGATGCGATGGATCGGGGTGCGCTCGTACGGCATCTACCTGTTCCACTGGCCCGTGTACCAGCTCACCCGCCCGGGCATCGACGTCTCCTTCGACGGGGTGCCGCTGTTTGCGCTGCGGCTGGCGATCACCCTGGCGTTGGCCGAGCTGTCGTACCGGTTCGTGGAGCTGCCGATCCGGCGCGGGGCGCTGGGCCGGCGCTGGCGGGAGCTCCGCTCGGCGGTCGGCGAGCGGCAGCAGCAGCTCAGGTTGCGGTGGGTCACAGCTGGCACTGCCGGATTCGCCCTGCTCGGACTGCTGGCCGCGTCCGTTGCGCTGGCCAAGCCTCCCCCGCCACCTGACTACCTGGCAGTCGGCTCCACCGGGCCCATCATCGAGCTCCCGCAGCTCACCACCACCACCGACCCGGCGACCACGACCACCACCACCCCGACCACCACGGCGGTCGACCCCGCTTCGGTTCCGGTGGTCACCGAGCCTCCCACCACCGTCGCGTCCTCGCCGCCGCCGGTGACCATCGCGCCCACCGCGACGGTCACCGCCGTGGGGGATTCGGTGATGCTCGGTGCGGCATCGACTCTGCAGGCGCTCGGGCCCGGTGTGCAGGTCGACGCGGCCGTCGGACGGCAGGTGCAGGTGGGGTTGGAGATGCTCACCTGGTATCGCGACGCCGGGCTGCTGGGCCAGACCGTGGTGGTGCACCTGGGGAACAACGGTACGTTCACCGCTGCCCAGTTCGACCGCCTGGTGGAGCTGCTCGCCGGGCATCGGGTCATCGTGCTCACCGTGAAGGTGCCGCGCGGCTGGGAGGCGCCGAACAACCAGGTCATCTTCGAGGGGGTGCAGCGCCACCCCTCGGTGGAGCTGATCGACTGGAAGTCCATCGGGGAGGCGCACCCCGAGTTCTTCTACGACGACGGCATGCACTTACGCCCCGAGGGGGCCCGCTTCTATGCGGACACCATCGGGTACGTGCTCAACGGTTGACCCCGCTCGACCGGTGGTCGCCGGCGCGGGATCGTTCGCCGCATCGAGCTAAGGTGAGCGGCGTTCGTTTTTGTTGAGGGGAGACGGGGATGAAGCGGCTGTCGGGGGTCGTCGTGGCGCTGGCGCTGGTGGCGGCGGCGTGCACCTCGGGAGGCGGAGGAGAGAAGACGGTCGCTGCCGCCTTCTCCGTCACGCCGGGGGTCAACCAGGTGACCGTCACCGGGGCGCAGCCCGGCGAGCAGCTCACCCTCGTCTCACCCGCGGGGGAGGAGCTGGCCACGCTCACCGCGGATGCCCACGGCCAAGCGGTGTTCCTCTACCTGGAGGAGCAGGCGAGCGGCGTGGAGCCCGGCGACGGGTACACGGTGCGGGACGAGACCGCCTCACCGGTCGAGCAGGCAGGTCCCTTCCGAGTGCTCGGGGTCGGCGACACCCCGCCGGTCGAGCACTACGAGCGCCAGCGCATCGGTGAAGGATTCGGCTACGTGGAGATGCGCGACGGTGTCCAGCTGTCGGTGATGGTGCGCTTCCCCAACAAGGACCTCTACGGGGAAGGCCCCTACCCGACGGTGATCGAGTACTCCGGCTACTCGCCGTCGAACCCGTCGAGCCCCGAACCGGGCACCAGCATCGCCAACCTCCTGGGCTTCGCCACGGTCGGGGTCAACATGCGCGGCACCGGTTGCTCCGGTGGAGTGTTCGACATCTTCAGCCCCGCTCAGCAGGCTGACGGCTACGACGTGGTGGAGGCCATCGCTCGCCAGCCGTGGGTGCTGCACAACAAGGTGGGCATGGTCGGCCTGTCGTACTCGGGAATCTCGCAGCTCTACGTGGCGTCCACCCGCCCGCCGAGCCTGGCGGCCATCACCCCGCTGTCGGTGATCGAGGACCCGTGGCGTCAACTGTGGCCGGGTGGCATCTACAACAGTGGTTTCACTCGCCAGTGGTTGGCCGAGCGGGATCGCCAGGCCTCCCCGGGGGGCCAGTCGTGGGTCAGCGACCGGGTCGCGGAAGGCGATCAGACCTGCGCCGGCAACCTGGTGCTGCGGGAGCAGAACCTCGACTTCGAGGCATTCTCACGGCGGCTGGTCGACCGGCCCGACGCCATCGACGACCGCCGGCTGGCGCTGCTGGTGCCCAATATCGAGGTCCCCGTGTACCTCACGGGTGCATGGCAGGACGAGCAGACCGGTCCCGCGTTCGCCACCATGCTCGACCGCTTCACCGGTACCGACCAGAAGCGGTTCACCCTCTTCAACGGGCGTCATCCCGACGGCTACAGCCCGATGGTGCTCACCCGCTGGTACGAGTTCCTGCAGTTCTACGTGGCCCAGCGGGTACCGAGACTCTCGCCGCTGGTGCGGGCCGCGGCGCCGGCGGCGTTCAAGGACGCGTTCGGGGTCGACGGCTTGGGTTTCGAGCCCGACCGGTTCGCCCAGTACGGCGACGACCAGTACGACGAGGCGCTCGCCGCCTACCAGGCCGAGCCACAGGTTCGCATCCTGTTCGAATCCGGGGCGGCCGGCCCGGTACCGGGTGCGCCGGCCTACCGCTTCGAGGCCACCTTCGACACCTTCCCGCCATCGTCGGTCGAGGCACGCCGCTGGTACTTCGGGCCCGACGAGTCCCTCACCGACGCCCCGCCCGCAAGCGGAGGCAGTGACGGGTTCGTCTTCGACCCCGAGGCGGGCTCCACCCCCTACACCACGGCAGCGGCGCACGACTTCATCAAGCCCTTGGTGCCCGCTGACTGGACCCAGGCACCCGACGGCGCCTCGCTGTCATACCTGACTGCTCCGTTCGCCGACGATGTGGTCATGGCCGGTCCCGGCTACGCGGATCTGTGGTTGCGCACCAGCGAGTCCGACGTCGACCTGGAGGTGGTGGTCAGCATCGTGCAACCCGATGGCAGCGAGTACTACGTGCAGAACGGCCTGCTGCGGGCCAGCGGGCGAAAGATCGACGAGAGCCGCTCGCACGGGCTGTACATCGAGCAGAGCTTCCGGGCCGCCGACCGCGAGCCGTTGCCGGCGAACGAGTGGGTGGAGGTCAAGGTGCCGATCTACCCGTTCGCGCAGGTGTTCCGGGCGGGCAGCCGGCTGCGGATCCAGGTCAACACCCCTGGGCGCGACACCCCGCTGTGGCAGTTCGAGAACCCGGCGCCCAGCCGAGCGGATGCGGTCTACGAGATCGGCCGCTCCCCCGAGCATCCCTCGGGGGTCGTGCTGCCGGCGGTGAAGGCGTTCCCGGTGGCCATCCCCGCCGGCTTCCCGCCGTGCCCGTCGCTGCGGGGGCAGGTCTGCCGGCCGTTCGTGCCCACGAAGAACCGGGTCGTCAGCTGAGTCGGGTCGTCGGCTGAACCCGGCGAGCGCCCGGGTGCCGGCCGGACTCAGCCGTCGAGCACCGCGGAGGCGACCAGCTCCTCGAGGCGACGGTCGTCGTACCAGCTGAGCTGGAGTTGCTTGGCTCGCCGGAAGTAGAGCTGAATGTCGTATTCCAGGGTGAAGCCCACCCCGCCGAAGATCTGCTGGGCCACGGCGGTGACATCGCGGAACGTCTGGCAGGCGAACAGCTTGGCCATCGGTGCCAGCCGGTCGATCGGCCGGCCGGTTGACCGGGCCCACGCCGCCTCGTACACCAGTAGCGTGCCGCCGTCGACGGTGGTCTTGGCGTCGGCCAGGTAGTGGGCGAGGGCCTGGAACGCACCGAGCGGCTTGCCGAACTGCTCCCGGTCCTTGGCGTACTGGACGGTGATCTCCAGCGCGTACTGCGCGCCACCCATGGCCTGGGCCGCCAGGGGGATCAGCCCGTCGAGCATGGTGTCGGACCAGGTCTGCCAGCCGGAGCCCGCGGCGCCGATGCGGTCGTCCGTGTCGACCCGCACGCCGGAGAAGCTCACCGCGTACTGGGTGTCGGAGGCGATGGTGAACTGCTGCTCGAGACTCACGCCGTCCGTGTTCGGGTCGACCAGGAACAGGTCAACCTCGCCTCCGCCGGTGCGAGCCAGCACCACCAGGCGGTCGGCGGAGGACGCGAAGGGGACGTGCCACTTCGTGCCGTCGAGCACGAAGCCGTCACCATCGGGGCGGGCCCGGAGCTGCACACCCTCGGGACCGAAGCCACCGCGGGGCTCCAGCCACGCCGTGCTGAGGATGGCCTCACCCCGGGCGATCCTCGGGAGCCAGGTGCGCTTCTGGTCCTCGGAGCCTGATCGCTCCAGCACGCCGGCGCTCATCACCGCGCTCACGAAGTGCGGTGAAGGAGCGAGCGCCCGGCCGAGCTCCTCGTAGACGATCGCCGCCTCCAGCATGGTCATGCCGGAACCGCCGTACTCCGCCGGCAGGGCGAGACCGATCAGATCCAGCTCCGCGAGCTGCTTCCAGAACGGCGCCGGGTAGCCGACCGGGTCGTCCTCGAGCTGGCGGACGACCTCGAGCGAGGCGAGGTCACTGCACACGCCTCGGACCATCTCCCGGAGCATCTGCTGCTCGTCGCTGAAGTCCAGATCCATGCGGTCTCCTAGGGCTTCCACTGGTCGCCGCGTCGGCGCCAGGGGTTGTCGTCGGGGGAGGTGGGCACCGCCACTCGGGCGGTGCACTCGGTCTTGAGCTCGCCGTCGACGGTGAGCGTGATGCGCAGCTCGACCCAACCGCAGCCGGTGTCGTCGACGGTGGTGGCGTCGACCACGCCGGCGAGGGTCATGGTGTCGCCGGGGAACACCGAGCCCTTCATGCGGAACGTCATCCGGCCCAGCCGGCCGGTGGGACCGGTCCAGTCGGTGACGTAGCGCTCGAACCACGCGGCCTGGTTCGGGGTGTTCATGAAGATGTCCCGGGTGCCGTTGCGGTTGACGGCGAAGTCGTGGTCGTGGTGCATCGGGCGCCAGTCCCGGGCCGCGAGGGCGCCCAGCACGATCGTGGTGGCGGTCACGTCGTAGCGCAGCGGTGGAAGGGCGTCGCCCTCGCTGACGTCGCCGAGGGTCAGCCGCGCCGTCACGGTTCCCTCCGGTAGCCGAATCCGGTGTAGCTCTCGACCCCCACCAGCTCGTCGCGCTGGTTGACGTACTCGACGTCGATCACCCAGAAGCGACCCGTGCCCAGCTTGGTGGTCTTCGGGGCGCTGACCGAGCGCAGGATCTGACGGGTCCGCAGGCGGTCGCCGGGTCGCACGGGCTCGTGGAACACGATGGTGTTGTCGGTCATGACCGCCTCGGGCAGGCCGAAGCGCTCCTTCAGGTCGAAGTGCACCTGGAGCGGCAGCGCCTGCTCCGTGCGTCCCGGGGCCCAATGGTGGGGACGGAACCACACCGAAAGCATGGTGGGCGGCGCGATCGGCCCGCCGGTGATCTCCTCGGCCACCTCGTCGTCCCAGAACAGCGGGTTGCCGTTCTCCACCGATGCGCAGCTGGTCCAGATGTAGCCCCGCTCGACCGGGAACTCACCGGCTACCTCGTACTGGACTTGGCCGATGAGTGCCGCGACGTCCTCGGGCAGGTCGGTCTCGGTGGTCGTCACGCGATCACCCCTCTTTCGCGCAGGGCGCGGATCCGCTCGACGCTCACGCCGGCGGCGGCGAGCAGCTCGTCGGTGTCGGTCTCGCCGGCGTCGCGCACCTTGACGTGATGCCGGCTGGTGTCGGTGCCCGCCAGCAGTGTGCCGAGCTGGCGGAAGGTGCCCTCACGCTCGTGGTGCGCGTCGACGATGACCCCTCGAGCGGCGAGGTGGGCGTCCTCGACCAGCTCGGGCACCGAGTACACCGGTGAGACACAGGTGTCGTTCGGTGCCAGATCCGCGACCCACTCGTCCCGCGGCCGGCTGGCGAACGCGGCTCGGAAGTCGGCGCGGATCTCGTCCTGCACCTCGTCATCGAGTTGGTGGCCGACCCACCGCTCGCAACCCAGGCGCCGGCAGAGGTTCTGGTAGAAGTGCGGCTCGATCGCCCCCACCGCCAGCCACTTGCCGTCCGCGCACTGGTACGTGTCGTAGCAGGCGTAGCGGCCGGTGAGGATGTAGTGACCGGGGCCGGGCACGGTACCCGTGGCCAGGTACTCGTCGATGTACAGCGACATCAGCGACAGCACACCCTCGGTGATCGACACGTCGAGCCGGGCGCCCTCGCCGGTGCGGGCGCGACGCACGAGCGCGGCCATCACCGCCATCGCCGCCTGCATGCCGCCACCAGCGGCGTCGGCGACGGTGGCCCCCGGCAGTGGAGGCTTGCCAGCTGGTGCCCGCTCGCTGCAGTCGAGGTAGCCGCCGAGCGCCAGGTAGTTGATGTCGTGGCCGGCCCACTGGGCGTAGGGGCCGTCCTGCCCGTATCCGCTGGTCGAGCAGTACACGACGTCGGGTCTCACCGCGCTCACGTGCTCGTAGCCCACCCCGAGCCGGGCGGCGACGCCGGGGCGGAAGCTCTCGATCACCACGTCGGCCCCGGCGGCGAGCGAGAGGAACGCTTCGCGACCCTCGGGGGCCTTCAGGTCGAGCTGGACCCGCTTCATGTCCCGGTGGCCCGAGTACGCGTAGTACGGGGGGATGATCTGGACACCACCGGCGCGGGGCACCGCGCCGATCTTCACCACGGTCGCGCCATAGTCGGCCAGGATGCGCGAGGCGCGCGCCGCTGGTCCGACCGTCGAGAAGTCGAGGACCGTGGTGCCGGCCAGGGCGGGGGTGGGCATCCC
The DNA here is from genome assembly GCF_036846205.1 of Rhabdothermincola sp. Lineage (NCBI taxonomy): Bacteria > Bacillati > Actinomycetota > Acidimicrobiia > Acidimicrobiales > Iamiaceae > Rhabdothermincola > Rhabdothermincola sp. The sequence goes on from NZ_DAIUCK010000002.1 coordinate 58,402, forward strand.
TAGAAGTTCTTGGGGAGGCCGAGCCCGCGGCGGGCGATGATGTTCTTCTGGATCTCCGAGGCGCCGCCGCCGATGGTGTCGATCACCGTGTAGCGATAGGTCGACTCCGCCCGGCCCTTCATCGGCGCCTCCTCGGTGTGGACCCGCAGTTGGCTACCCGGCCCGGCGATGTCCATCGACGCGTTCGCCAGCCGCTTCGAGAACTCCGTGGCGAACAGCTTGTACTCGGAGGACTCCACCGTGGGCGGGGGAGCGGGCTTGCCGGTGGCCTTGGTCTGCTGTTCACCCTTGACCGACTCCGCCACCACCTTGAGCCCCATCACCCGCGCCACTTCGGCGTCGGTGTGCAGGCGGGCGATGCGGGCGCGGATCACCGGGTCATCCTTGAGCGGCTTGCCGTCGCGGGTCTCGGTGCGCACGTAGTCGGTGAGCAGGTCGAGACGTTGCTTGATCGGGGAGAAGGTGAACATGGTGAAGCGCTCGAGGTCGAGCGCCTGGCTGATGTACTGGAAGCCCTTGTTCACCTCACCGACGACGTATTCATCTGGCACGAAGACGTCGTTGATGAACACCTCGTTGGTGCGCTCGTCGCCCATCGTCCAGATCGGGCGGATCTCGATGTTGGGATGGTCGAGCGGGACCAGCATCAAGGTGATGCCGTGGTGCTTGTTGTCCGGGTCGGTCCGGGTGCCGAGCCAGTACCACTCGGCGAAGTGGGCGGACGTCGTCCAGGTCTTCTGACCGTTGAGCAGCCAGCCGGTCTTGCCGTCCTGCTCGTGGCGGACCGCCTTGAGCTTCATGGACGCCGCGTCGGAGCCGGCGTTCGGTTCGCTGTAGCCCACCGCGAACTCGACGTCGTTCTCGAGGATCATCGGCAGGAACTTCTGCTTGAGGAAATCGCTGCCGTGGGCGATCAGCGTCTTGCCGATGATGCCCACGCCCTTGCCGATCTGGGGGCCGCCTCGCGCCGCGAGCGCCTCGTTCAGCAGGTACTCGTAGACGCCCTCGCCCTCACTGCCCCCGTACTCCCTGGGCCAGGTCATGCCGAGCCAGCCCTTCTGGCCCAGCTTCTTCATGAACGCCCGCCGCTTGGGGGTGTCGACGATCTGGGCCATGTTCTCCCGGGTGACGTCGAAGACCTCCGGATCGTCGTTCTCGTCGAGGAACCGTTCCACCTCGGCGAGGAAGTCCAGTTGTTCCTGGGAGAACTCGAAGTCCATCAGCTGCTCCTGCGATCGGGCCGACGGATCTGATGATCCGTCAGAAAACGCTACCCCTCCCTGAACTGTTCAGCGAAACGCGGCCTGGGGCCGCGCTGGGCTGAACAGTTCGGGAGGCCTCGGTGGTGCTCTCGGAACTGTTCATGGGAACGCGGTCGGGGGCCGCGCTGGGCTGAACAGTTCGGGAGGCCTCGGTGGTGCTCTCGGAACTGTTCATGGGAACGCGGTCGGGGGCCGCGCTGGGCTGAACGGTTCGGGGAGGGGGTGGCCTCAGGAGGAGATGACCCCGTCGGCGGCGAGCTGATCGAGGCGGGTGTCGTCGAGGCCCAGCTCGGCTGCCAGCACTTCCCGGGTGTGCTCGCCCACCCACGGCACCCGCTGCTCGGGTCCCTCCGCCATCTTCGACAGCTTCACCGGGTTGCCCGGCACCAGGATCGGCTCCGCCACCCCGTCGGTGCGGGGGAGCTCCACCAGCATGTGGCGGGCGGCCACGTGCGGATCCGCGATCACGTCCGGCGCGCTGTTGCTGGGGCCGGCCACGATGCCGGCTGCGGTCAGCTCTCGGGCGGCCTCGAGCTTGGTGCGGTCCGCCAACCACGCTTCGACCGCCGGTCGGATCACGGTGTCGAGATGGGGCATCCACCCGGATCGGTCGGCGAAGCGCGGGTCGTGCTTCCACTCGGGCCGGCCGATCAGCTCGGCCAGCCGCTCGAACTGGAACTCGCGTACGATCTGCACCACCACGTAGCCGTCGCGGGCCTTGAAGCCCTCGCAGATGACCGGTACCTGGTCCTCGGGGGTGGGCCGCACGCCCATCGACCAGAAGTTCGTCACGATGTCGGTCATCGAGATCATGGCGTCGAACATGGCGATGTCGACGTACTGGCCCTCGCCGGTCCGCTCCCGGTGACGGAGGGCGGCGAGCACGCCGATCACCGCGAACAGCCCGGAGCTGATGTCGCCCAGCGCGCCGACCGGGATGGTGACCGGCGGGTGGTCGGGGCCGCTGCGGTACTCGTAGATCCCCGACATGGCCTCGACCACCGAGGCGTACGCGGGCCACGACCGGTAGGGGGTGTCGACGGTGTTGCCGAACCCGGAGATCGACAGGTAGATCGCGCCCGGGTGCACGGCCGCGACGTCCGCGTAGCCGAGGCCCATGCGGTCCATGGTGCCGGGCTTGAAGTTCTCGCAGATCACGTCGAAGCGGGGCACCAGATCGAGGAAGAGCTTGCGCCCCTCGTCGCGCTTGAGGTCGATGCCCACGCTGCGCTTGTTGAGGTTGTTGCGCAGGAACGTCGCCCCGACCGGCCGACCGTCGGGGTCGAGCATCGCCGGTGACGCGCCCCGCCCGGATTCGCCGTCGCGGGGGTGCTCGACCTTCACCACGTCGGCCCCGAGTCGGGCCAGCAACTGGGTGGCGTACGGGAGGGCCTGCATCTGCTCGGCGGCCAGCACCCGTATCCCATCCAGGGGCCGCCCGTACGCCATCGCCTGCGCGTTCGCCACGTCACCCAGCTTCATGGGCGCATCGTACCGGTGCCGTCCGCGCATCTGATGAGGCGTCAGATCCGTCCTAGACTGCCGCCATGCGAGGGATCCTGAGCTACGGCGCCTACGTGCCGTACCGCCGCCTGGACCGGGCGGACATCCGTGCGTTCCTCGGCAGCGGGGGTGGCAAGGGCACCCGTGCGGTCGCCTCCTACGACGAGGACACCACCACCCTGGCCGTCGAAGCCTGCCGGGTGGCGATGCGCGCCGCTCCCGCGGGCATCGGGCCGAGCGCGCTGTGGTTCGCCACCGTGTCGCCCGCCTACCTCGACAAGACCAACGCCACCGCCATCCACGCCGCTCTGCGGCTCGACGCCGACGCCGTGGCCGCCGACTTCGGCGGCGCTCCCCGTTCGGGAGTCGCCGCCTGGCGGGCCGCGCTGAGCGGGACGGGGACGGTGCTGGTGGCCACAGCGGACATCCGTACGGGGCTGCCCGGCAGCGCGGACGAGGCAGGCGGGGGCGATGCGGGGAGCGCGCTGCTCATCGGTGATGGAGACGAGGGCACACCGGTCCTCGCCGAGTACCTCGGCGCGGCCAGCGCCACCAGCGAGTTCATCGACCGCTGGCGCACCCCGGGAGAGAACCGCTCCAGGCAGTGGGAGGAGCGCTTCGGCGAGCTGCAGTACTTCCCGCTGGCCGAGCAGGCGTGGAAGGCCGTGCTCGCGGAGGCAGACCTTGCTCCTTCGGACCTCGATCTGGTCGCGGTCACCGGGCTGCACACCAGGGCGGTACGGGCTGCGGTGCGCAAGCTCGGTGTGGGAGACGAGGTGGTGCTCGACGACCTCGGCGCTTCGGTCGGCAACAGCGGCACCGCCCACCCTGGCCTGCTGCTCGCCGCCGCGCTCGATCGAGCCGAGCCCGGCCAGGTGATCGCGGTGTTGTCGCTCGCCGACGGTGCCGACGCGTTCGTGTTCCGAGCCACCGAGGCGCTCCCCGCGCACCGGCCGGCTCGCACGGTGGCGGGGCAGGTCGCCAACGGTGCCGGCCTGCCGTACGCCAAGTTCCTCGCCTGGCGAGGGATGCTGACCCTGGATCCCCCCCGGCGTCCGGAGCCCGCACGGGTGTCGGCCTCGGCGGCGGCCCGCTCGGAGGCGTGGAAGTACGCCTTCGTCGGCTCCCGGGATCGATCGAGCGGCGCGGTGCACCTCCCGCCGGCCCGGGTGTCGATGGTCGGTGACGCGATCGACGACATGGACCCCATCCCCATGGCTGACACCGAGGGCACCATCGTCACCTTCACCGTCGACCGCCTGGCCTACTCACCGAGCCCACCGGTGATCTTCGCCGTGGTCGACTTCGACGGCGGTGGACGACTCCCCATCGAGCTCACCGACGTCGACGAGGCCGACGTGGCCATCGGCGACCGGGTGGAGATGACGTTTCGCCGGCTCAACTCGGCCGACGGCATCCACAACTACTTCTGGAAGGCACGCCCGGTGCGGAGCTGAGGAGCAGGGCCATGGCATCACACGGCATCAAGGACCAGGTGGCGATCGTCGGCATGGGCTGCACGCCCTTCGCCGAGGCGTTCGGCAAGAGCACCGACGATCTGCTGATCGACGCGGCTCAGGAGGCGTTCGCATCGGCGGGCGTCGGCAAGGACACCGTCGACGCCTACTGGCTCGGCACCGCACAGTCCGGCATGAGCGGCATCACCCTCGCCAAGCCGTTGCAGCTCCACGGCAAACCCGTGACCCGGGTGGAGAACTTCTGCGCCACGGGCTCCGAAGCATTGCGCCAGGCGTCGTACGCGGTGGCCAGCGGCGCGTACGACGTGGCCATGGCCATCGGGGTGGAGAAAGTGAAGGACTCCGGTTACCAGGGGCTCAACGCCTTCCCGATCCCCAATGACGGCACCGCCCGCACACTCACCGCAGCCGCGATGTTCTCGATGGTCGCCCCGGCGTACGCGAAGCGCTTCGGGGTCGACGAGGCCTCCCTGCGCGAGGCACTGGCCCGCATCGCGTCGAAGAACCACTACAACGGGGCGCGCAACCCGCGGGCCCAGTTCCGCCGCGAGGTCAGCTCGGAGCAGGTCTGTGCGGCCCCGCCGGTCGCCGGGGTCCTGGGTGTGTTCGACTGCGCCGGGGTCGCGGACGGGGCCGCGGCGGCGATCGTGGTGCGGGCCGAGGACGCACACCGCTACACCGATCGACCGCTGTACGTGAAGGCCCTGTCGTTCGTGGCCGGCAACGGCAGCGGGCTGCTCGACCCCGACTACGACTACACCACCTTCCCCGAGGTCGTGGCCTGCGCCCGGGACGCGTACGCGCAGGCCGGGGTGACCGATCCCCGCCACCAGCTGGCGATGGCGGAGGTGCACGACTGCTTCACGCCCACCGAGCTGGTGCTGATGGAGGATCTCGGGTTCGCCGAGCGGGGCACCGCGTGGAAGGAAGTGCTCGCCGGCACGTTCGACCTGCACGGCGAGCTGCCGGTGAACCCTGACGGCGGGTTGAAGAGCTTCGGTCACCCGGTCGGTGCGTCGGGCCTGAGGATGATGTTCGAGGCGTGGCTCCAGCTCCGCGGTGAGGCTCCCGCGGAGCGCCAGATCGACACCGTGGCCGAGCGGCATCTGGCGCTCACCCACAACCTCGGCGGCTATCCGGGGGAGATGGTGAGCTTCGTCGGGATCGTCGGCACCGAACGAGGCTGATCCAGCCCACCTCCTGGTCGCCGCGCCCGGTCCGGATTATTCTCCACACTCCCGGTCCAGAAAGGTGGGAATGGGCGCGGACGCGTGGATCACGCTGGCGGTGATCGCCGGGTTGGTGGTGGTGTTCGTCACCGAGCGCGTGCCCCCCGCCGTGGCGATGGGGGCGGCGGTCGTGACCTTGTACCTGCTCGGCGTGGTCGACGCGTCACAGGCCTTCTCCGGCTTCTCGAACATCGCTCCCCTCACCGTGGCCGCGCTCTACGTCCTCGCGGGAGCGGCCGACATCACCGGCGCGCTCTCGGGGCTCACCCGCCGGGCGCTCGGCAGCGGCAGTGGGAGCGAGCGGCACACCCTGGCCCGGTTCCTGTTCCCGGTCATGCTGGCCTCCGGGTTCGTCGCCAACACCCCGCTGGTGGCCATGCTCGCCCCTCGCATCACCACCTGGGCTCGCCGAGCCGGCCGCTCCCCGTCGCGCTTCCTCATCCCCCTCAGCTACGCGGCGATCCTCGGCGGGGTCATCACCGTGCTGGGCACCTCGACCAACCTGGTGGTCAGTGGCCTGCTCCACGACGCCGGGCAGGAGGCGTTGGGGGTCTTCGAGATCACCCGGGTCGGTCTGCCGGTGGCCGTGGTGGGTGTGGTCCTGGTGGTGCTGGTCACCCCGCTGCTGCTCCCCGCCCGCCGCGCCCCCGATGAGGACCTGGCCAGCGTGCGGGAGTTCACCGTCGAGATGCTGGTCGCCCCCGGCAGCCCCCTCGTGGGTCGATCGGTCGCCAGCGCCAACCTGCGGAACCTCCAGGGCGTCTACCTGGTCGAGATCCTGCGCGGCGAGCGGTCGGTCGCACCGGTCTCCCCGGACGAGCTGCTCGGCCCCGGCGATCGGCTGGTGTTCGCCGGCGCGGTCGACCGGGTGATCGACCTGCAGGGCGTCGCCGGGCTGGTGATGGCCGAGGAGCACCACTTCACCGTCGACGGCAGCATCGGCCACCAGTTCTACGAGGTCGTCGTCGCCGAGGGCAGCTCACTCAACGGCTCGACGTTGAAAGCGGCCGAGTTCCGCTCCACCTTCGGGGCGGCGGTCATCGCGGTGCACCGCGCCGGGCAACGGTTGGGGGGCAAGCTCGGCGATCTCCCGCTGCGGGCGGGGGACGTGCTGCTGCTCGTGGCTCCCGAGGGGTTCCGCAACATGGCCCGCGAGTCCTCGGCCTTCTCGGTGGTGGCGCCCTACGACGGTGCGGCGCCGTTGCGGCGCCGCAGCGCCCGCCTGGTGGAGCTCGCCACCCTGGCCCTGGTGGTGCTGGCCGGCTCCGGCCTGGTGGACCTCACGAAAGCGGCGATGGGCGTGGTGCTGGCGCTGCTCGTGACCCGGGTGATCACCCCCGCGGAGGCCCGGCGTTCGATCAACCTGGACATCATCGCCATGATCGCGTTCAGCTTCGGACTGGGCGCCGCCGCGGCGCAGAGCGGTCTGGCGAAGACCGTCGCCGAGGGCCTCGTCTCGGCCACCTCGGCTTGGGGGGACGTGGGGATCCTCCTCGGGGTGGCGGTCGGCACGTTGCTGGCCACCGAGCTGCTCTCGAACAACGCGGCCGCGGCGTTGATGTTCCCGGTGGCAGTGGCGGTGGCATCCGACACCGGTCTGGCCCTACGGCCGCTCGCCATCGTGATCCTGCTCATGGCGTCCTGCTCGTTCATCAGCCCGATCGGCTACCAGACCAACACCATGGTCTTCGGCATGGGCGGCTACCGGTTCACGGACTTCACGAGGGTGGGCCTTCCCCTGTCCATCGCCGTGCTCGTCCTCTCGGTCCTGCTCGTGCCGGTGATGTTCCCGCTCCGCTGACCGGCTGATCACCGCCAGGGCGAGCGATGTGCCCCGATGGGTCGTAGGCTCGGACCAGATGGGGTAGTGAGGGCCGCAGCGAACGGGGCTTCAGGATCCCGTTCCGGTCATGGGAGGCTTCGCGTGTCGCTCTTGAGACGCCTGCGCCAGGCCCGATGGCCCGCGCTCCCGACGTCATCGGAAGAAGCGTCTCCGACCGTCGGTCGCTCATCGCTGGACCACCTGCCGCCCGAGACCATCGCGGCCATGACCCGGGTCGTCGAGCAGGCGTTCCCCTCGTTCCCCGCCCGGCTGGCCGCGGCGCGCGCCGCGGCCGAGGTGGAGCGCCTGCTCGCGGAGCGGCCCGACCAGGCGCCGCCGCGCCCGCTCGATCCGACCCGTCCCGAGCCGCCGGGGCGGTCCGAACCACCGGTGCCCGACCGCTGCCCCCAGTGCGGCGGGACGACGACCGTGACCCGCATCGACCTCACCGCCGACGCGGGCTGGTTCCAGTGCCGCGACTGCGGCCTGCGCTTCGGTGGCAGCATGGTGGACCACGGCGGGAACGCCACCCACCCCCGCTGACGTTGCACCCGGGTGACGAGTTCCTCGAAGGAGTCCCGATGCTGTTCGGCAGGCACAAGTTGGAGTTGCCGACTCCGGACACGGCCCTGCCCGGCCGTGAGACGGCGATGCCGGTGGTCGACCGGCACGCGGTCAACGGGCACCCGTTGCTCCCCCCGTTCCCCGACGGGCACCAGCAGGCGCTGTTCGGCATGGGCTGCTTCTGGGGTGCCGAGCGGCGGTTCTGGCAGGCCGAGGGCGTGTACACCACCGCGGTCGGCTACGCGGGCGGCATCACCCCCAACCCGACCTACGAGGAGGTGTGCTCGGGGCTCACCGGTCACGCCGAGGTGGTCCTGGTGGTGTTCGACCCGGCCGTGATCGGGTTCGAGTCGCTGCTGCGGATCTTCTGGGAGAGCCACGATCCCACCCAGGGGATGCGCCAGGGCAACGACATCGGCACCCAGTACCGCTCAGCCATCTACTGGTTCGGCGAGCACCAGCGCGAGCTGGCGGAGGCGTCGAAGCAGGCCTACCAGCAGCAACTGGCCCGGGCCGGGTTCGGCCCGATCACCACCGAGATCCGCGAAGCCCCGCCCTTCTACTACGCCGAGGACTACCACCAGCAGTACCTGGCCAAGAACCCGAACGGTTACTGCGGTTTGGGAGGCACGGGCGTGTCGTGCCCGGTGGGCATCGGCAAGCTGGGCTGAGAACGTCGCGTGGCCGGCACCATCGGCACCTTGGCCCTCGTGGCCCTGTGGTTTCCTGCCGCCGTGGCCACGGCCTTCCTGGCCAGCCGCATGCTCGGGGTGCGGCGGTCCTGGGTCGCGGTGCTCGTGTCGGGCGTGGTCGGGTGGAGCGCGGGCTTCGTCGTGTCGCTGGTGATCGCCGGCGAGCTCGACGACCCGCGCCTGGTCCGCAACACGCTGGTGTTGTCGTTCGTCTTCACCATGGCCGCCGCGGTGGGCCTCGACCTGCTCGCCAAGCCGGGCACGCTGGCCCAGGGCGATGCCGCGGGCCTGTTCGTCCTCCCCCGGCCGGGCCGCTACCTGTCGGATCGGATCGACGTGGTGCGCCGCACCCGCCAGATCGTCCAGATCGCGCACCGCAACGGCTTCGGCCCGCAGCTCACCGGCCGTCTCCGCCACCACGAGGACGGTCTGGCTCGTGACCCGGCGCCGGTGCGGGTCCGGCGGACCCTCGAGCAGTGCGGGGGAATGTTCGTGAAGCTCGGTCAGATCGCCTCCACCCGCACCGACCTGCTCCCCCCGGATTTCATCGAGGAGCTGTCGAAGCTCCAGAGCGACGTGGCGCCCGATGACCCGGAGTCGATGCGCCGGCTCATCGAGCGTGAGCTCGGTGCACCGGTGGAAGACGTCTTCGCCGAGTTCGACTGGGAGCCCATCGGCGCGGCGTCCATCGCGCAGGTCTACAAGGCCACCTTGCGTACGGGGGAGCCGGTGGTGGTCAAAGCCCAGCGACCCGGCGTCGCCGACGTCGTGCACCGGGACACGCAGGTGCTGCTGCGCGTCGCCGGGATGATCGAGCGCGACACCCCTCAGGGGGCCGAGTACCGGGTCGGCGACCTGGCGCGGGAGTTCGCGGACGGGGTGGCGGCCGAGCTGGACTTCCGGGGCGAGGCCCAGAATGCGATCGCCATCGGTCGGAACATGGCGGGCCAGCCCGGGGTCAGGGTTCCCGTCGTGTACGAGGAGCTGAGCACCTCACGGCTCCTGGTCCAGGAACGGTTCGAGGGACCCTCGGTGAGCGACCACGCGGCGCTCGCCGGCCGCGATCTGGACCGGCGGGTGCTGGCCCGCACGCTGCTGCGGGCCGCGCTCAAGCAGATGATGACCGACGGGTGGTTCCACGCGGACCTCCATCCGGGCAACGTGCTGGTGCTCGACGACGGATCGCTGGGCCTGATCGATTTCGGGGCCTGCGGGCGCCTCGACCCGCTACAGCAGGCGTCGCTGCGCCAGATGCTGATCGCCACGGCGCTGCGTGACCCGGCCATGCTCCGCCAAGCGGTCGACGACGCCTGCGACGTGGGCTCGAGCACCGGTGAGGAGGCCCTCGAGCGGGCCCTGGCCCGCTTCCTGGCCCGCCACGTGCAGCCGGGCCAAGCGGTTGGCGCGACCGCGGTGGCCGACCTGATGCAGCTGCTCGCGAGCTTCGGGATCGACGTGCCGGTGGAGTTCACGACCTTCGGGCGGGCGCTCGTGGTGCTCGACGGGACGCTCATCACCCTCGATCCGGGGTTCAACTTCTCCCAGGAAGCCCGCGAGGTGGCCAGCGAATGGGTCACCGCCTCGCAGGGCGGTGCTGCGCCCGACCTCGACGCGCTCGCCCGCCAGGAGCTGCTCGCGCAGCTGCCGACCCTGCGGGTGCTGCCCAAGCGTGCCGATCGGGTGCTGCGGCTGGCGGAGAAGGGGGAGCTGCTCACCCGCACCTCGCTGTTCTCCCGCGACGACGACGTGCGCTTCGTCGCCAAGATGGTGAACCGGGTGGTGCTCGCCTTCGCCGGCGGCGTGCTCGGGGTCGTGTCAGCGGTCCTGCTCTCGACGAGCAACGGTCCGGCCTTCGCCGACCAGGTCACGCTGCTGAACTTCTTCGGCTACCTGGGCCTTTTCGGATCGGTCGTGCTGTTGTTGCGAGTGACCGCGGCCATCGTGCGCGAAGGGCTCAACTGACCGGGTAGGTTGACCCTGACATCGACCGAAGCAACCTGAGAGGTGTCGTACCGATGGCCTTCGAACTGCCCCCGTTGCCCTACGCCCAGGATGCGCTGGCGCCGCACATCTCCGCCGAGACGCTCGAGTACCACTACGGCAAGCACCACCAGGCCTACGTGAACAAGCTCAACGAGCTGGTGCAGGGCACCGACGACGCCGACGCGCCGCTCGAGGACGTGATCCGCAAGGCCGACATCGGCACCCCACTGTTCAACAACGCGGCCCAGCACTGGAACCACAGCTTCTACTGGAAGTGCATGGCCCCCGGCGGCGGTGGGCAGCCCTCGGGTGATCTGGCCGAGCGGATCAACTCGGCGTTCGGCTCCTACGACGAGTTCCGCAAGCAGTTCGTCGACGCCGCCACCACCCAGTTCGGCTCCGGGTGGGCGTGGCTGGTCGACGACGGCAGCGGCCTCAAGGTCATGAAGACCCCGAACGCGGACCTGCCGATGAAGCACGACGCGAAGGCGCTGTTGACCATCGACGTGTGGGAGCACGCCTACTACATCGATTACCGCAACGCCCGCCCGACCTACATCGACACCTTCATGGACCATCTCCTGAACTGGGACTTCGTGGCGGAGAACCTCGCGAGCTGAACCGCAACCGGGCACTCGTCGCCTTCGTTATCGGGGCCTCCGCCCTGCTCGCGGCCGCGTGCGCCGCGGGTGGGTCGGGGGCCTCGCCCGCGACCGGGCCGACATCCCCGGTGCGACCGGCAGCCGCGGCCGACGTCCGCCTCGGGGGCATGACCTCGGTCGCCGACCAGAGCGACCGGGCGTTCGGGTTCTCGGCCCGCAACCTCGGCCGTCGCGACTCGCTCACCTTCGCCGGCGGCCGTGACTTCTTCAACCAGCCCTGGCAGATCGCCCCGGGCCTGCCCGGCGACCAGGACGGTCTGGGGCCGACGTTCAACGGAGACTCCTGCGCTGCCTGCCACGCCGGGCACGGGAGAGGCCGGGTCCCGACCGAGGCCATGGACCCGAGCCCCGGCCTGGTGCTGCGGCTGTCCGTGCCCGGCACCGATCCCCACGGCGGGCCACGCCCGGAGCCGGTCTACGGCGTGCAGCTGCAGGACGCCTCCACCGGCTGGGCGCCCCACGAAGGCCGGTTCCGGGTCACCTACGAGCCGGTCGAAGGCCGTTACGGCGACGGCACCCCCTACACGCTCCAGCGGCCCGTCTACACGGTCGGCGACCTGCAGTTCGGCCCGCTCGCTCCGGACACGATGCTCTCGCCGCGGCTGGCGCCTCCGGTGATCGGGCTGGGCCTGCTGGAAGCCATCCCCGCTGCGGAGGTCATCGCCGGTGCCGACCCCGAGGACCGAGACGGTGACGGGATCTCGGGGCGGGCCAACCTGGTGTGGGACCAGACCTCGGGTAGGGCCGTGCTCGGTCGGTTCGGGTGGAAGGCGAGCCAGCCCAGCGTGGCTCAGCAGACCGCCGCGGCGTTGCACGAGGATCTCGGGGTGACCACCCCGATGTTCCCGGTGCCGAACTGCCCGGTGGTGCAGGTCGACTGCGCCCGAGCGCCGCTGGGTGGCACACCGGAGGCGGCCGGCCCGGTGGTGGAGCGGCTCACCTTCTACACCCGCACCTTGGCCGTGCCGCTGCGTCGGCCGGGCGAGGTCCGCGCCGACGCCCGAGGGGCCGAGCTGTTCGCCAGCGCGGGGTGCGGCTCGTGTCACCGGCCGGTGTGGACCACCGGTGATGATCCGGTGAGCGCGCTGCGGGGTCAGACGATCCGGCCGTATACGGACCTGCTCCTGCACGACCTCGGTGACGGGTTGGCCGACGGCCGGCCCGAGTACCTGGCCACCGGTTCGGAATGGCGCACGCCTCCGCTGTGGGGACTCGGCCTGGCGCAACGGGTCACCCCGGGCACCGGCTTCCTGCACGACGGGCGGGCCCGCACCGTGGCGGAAGCCATCCTCTGGCACGGCGGCGAGGCCGAGCAGGCGAGGGAGCGGTTCCGCACGATGGATGCGTCCGATCGTGACGCCCTGCTCGCGTTCCTGGCTTCGCTGTGAACCGCCGGCTGCTTCTGCTGCTCGCCATCCCGCTGGTGGTCGCGGTGGCGGTCGCGCTCGGCACCCTCGCGGGGCGGGACCGCGCTGCGCCCCCGGCCCCGAGCGGTCCGGTGCGAGGGGCCCCCGACACGGTGGTGGTCCCCGCCGAGTCGAGTGTGCACGCGTCCACGCTGGCCCAGCTGGTCGGGGCTTCCGACCGGGTGGTGATCGGGCGGGTGCTCGGCACCGGGCGCGGCCGGCTGATGGCCGGCAGCTCGGGCGGGGGCATCGTCACCCGCCTGGTGCGGCTCCAGGTCGAGGAGGTGCTGGCCGGGGGTGAGACCGGCGAGGAGCTGATCGTCGAGGAGCCGGGCTGGCTCACGGACGGCACCCCGGTCTCGGTGAACGGTATCCCAGGCTCCGAGGTGGGCGATCTCGGCATCTGGTTCCTGGTGCGCAGCACCGATCCCGAGGCCCCGTACTTCGCGGTGATCAACGACCAGGGCCGTTACCTGGTGGACCCCCACGACGAGACCAGGTTCCGTGACGTGCCGGTCGCCGACCCGCTCATCGACGAGCTGGAACGGCAGGATCCCATCATCCTGCGGCACCAGGTGCAGGAAGCGGCGGGCGTCTTCCGCCCCTCTCGAGGGGACCGGTGACGCAGCGACCGGCGCATCGACCATCCCGTCTCGGGGTGCGACGGTAAGGTCGGCTCGATGATGGGTCAAGCCACCACGACCTCGGTGCCGAACCCTGCAGCCGGGCTGGTCGAGGGTGTCACGAACCTCGACGAGGCGTGCGGCAACCACCCGTCGTGGGCGTGCCGGGTGGTGTTCGATCGCACCGGGAACGAGACCCTCGCCGGCGCCGCCGAGTGGTTCGTGGCCAAGCCGCTGGCCATCGCTGGGGTCATCCTCCTCGCGCTCGTCGCCAGCCGGCTGCTGCGCTCGGTGATCAAGCGGGTGATGCTCCGGATGCTCGAGCCCACCTCGTCGTCGCGCCTCGCGAAGCTGCGGGAGCGCACCCCCAACCTGCTGCTGCGGACCACCGAGGAGTGGAGCCTGCGTTCCGCGGCCCGGGTGCAGACGTTGACCGCGGTGGCTCGCAGCCTGGCGTCGCTGATCGTGTGGTTCATCGCCGTCGTGTGGATCCTCGACATCCTCGAGCTCAACTTCGGTCCGTTCATCGCCGGCGCGGGGATCATCGGTGTGGCGCTCGGGTTCGGTGCGCAGAACATCGTGCGTGACTTCCTCTCGGGGTTCTTCCTCATCATCGAGGACCAGTTCGGGGTCGGCGACATCGTCGACCTCGGCGAGGCCAGCGGCACGGTCGAGAAGGTCACCCTGCGATCCACCCGATTGCGGGATGTGCACGGCGTGGTCTGGCACGTGCCCAACGGGCAGATCCAGCGGGTCGCGAACCAGTCCCAGGAGTGGGCGCGCGCCCTGCTCGACGTGGAGGTCGCCTACGACACCGACATCGACCTCGCCGAGCGGGTGATCGCCGAGACGGCGGAGGCGATGGCCGCCGATCCGGCCTGGGCGCTGGAGATCCTCGAGACCCCTGAGGTGTGGGGCATCGAGGCGTTCACCCCCAACGCCATCGTCATCCGGTTGGTGATGAAGACCCGCCCGGCCTCCCAGTGGCGGGTCATGCGGGAGCTGCGCAAGCGGCTGAAGGAAGCCTTCGACCAGCGGGGGATCGTGATCCCGGTGGCGCAGCTCGACCTGCGGGTGCACCGCGACCGCGATGGGCAGACCGTCGACGACACCTCTGGCTCGGAGGAGGGCCCGGTCGGCGGCGAGCGCGCTCGCGCCGAGGCCACCGAACGGGACGAGAGCTGAGCGCTAACCCTCCCCGAGCTCCACGTCGACGGCCGGCTCGCTCGCCTCGACCGTCGCCAGCTCCCCGGTGACGTTGCCGGCGTCACGCACGTCGGCCAGCGCTGGGCGCAGCGCGTCGAGCCGGGCGTGCGTGTCGCGCACCGTGACCCGGGCCACCGGTGCTTTCAGGGAGCGCTTCGCCTCGGTCTTGGCCTTGCGGATCTCACCGAGCACCGCGGCCACCACCTCGAAGACCTGCGGGTCGCCGTCGGCGGCCGCGTCGCGCAAGCTGCTCACCTCCGGCCAGGGCGACCGGTGGATGGAGCCCTCCTGCCACCACGACCAGACCTCCTCGGTGACGTAGGGCAGGAACGGCGCGAACAGCCGCAGCAGCGTCGAGAGGGCGAGCTGCAGGGTGGCCTGCGCGGAGGCGGCGGCCTCGTCGCCCTGGGTGCCGTAGGCCCGGCCCTTGACCAGTTCGAGGTACTCGTCGCAGAAGGTCCAGAAGAACGCCTCGGTGCGTTCGAGGGCCCGGGCATAGTCGTAACCGTCGAAAGCCGCGGTGGCCTCGTCGACCAGCTCGGCGAGCCGGGCCAGCATCGAGCGGTCGACGGCTTCGGTGATCACGGACAGGTCCGCCCGACGCGACCCGAGCCCGAGCGCGAAGCGAGACGCGTTGAGCAACTTGATGGCCAGGCGGCGACCGACCTTCATCTGGCCCTCGTCGAAGGCGGTGTCCGTGCCGGGCCGGCCGCTGGCCGCCCAGTAGCGCAGCGCGTCGGCACCGAACTGCTCGATGTACTGCATCGGGGTGACCACGTTGCCCTTGGATTTGGACATCTTCTTGCGGTCGGGGTCGAGCACCCAGCCCGAGATGGCGGCGTTGCGCCAGGGGAGCGTGTCGTGCTCGAGGTGCGAGCGCACCACCGTCGAGAACAGCCAGGTGCGGATGATCTCGTGGGCCTGCGGTCGCAGGTCCATGGGGAAGGTGCGCTGGAACAGGTCGTCGTCCTCTTCCCACATGGTGGCGATCTGCGGGGTGAGCGACGAGGTGGCCCAGGTGTCCATGACGTCGGGATCGGCGGTGAAGCCACCGGGCTGGTCGCGCTGGGACTCCTCGAAGCCCTCGGGCGTGTCGGAGGTGGGGTCGACGGGCAGCCGGTCCTCCGAGGGGAGGATCGGGTGCGCGTAGTCGGGCTCGCCCCGGTCGTCGAGGGGGTACCACACCGGGAACGGCACCCCGAAGAAGCGCTGGCGGGAGATGAGCCAGTCGCCGGTGAGCCCCTCCACCCAGTTCTCGTAGCGGACCTGCATGTAGGGCGGGTGCCAGTGCAGCTCCTTGCCCCGGTGCAGCAGCGCCTCGCGCAGGTCGAGGTCACGCCCGCCGTTGCGGATGTACCACTGGCGGCTGGTGACGATCTCCAGCGGCCGCTCACCCCGCTCGTAGAACTTCACCGGATGGGTGATCTCGCGGGGCTCGCCGTCGAGGTCACCCGAGTCGCGCAGCAGCTCCACGATGCGCCGCCGGGCCTGGTTCGCGGTCTTGCCCGCCAGTTCCGCGTATGCCGCGCGTCCGGCCTCGGTGGTGATCGCGTCGGGTGGTTCGGCCACCAGGCGCCCGTCGAGGCCCATCACCGAGCGGGTGGGTAGTTGCAGCTCACGCCACCAGGTGACGTCGGTGACGTCACCGAAGGTGCAGATCATGGCGATGCCCGAGCCCTTCTCCGGGTCAGCCAGCTCGTGAGCCTTCACCTCCACCTCGACGTCGAACAGCGGCGTGCGCACGGTGGAGCCGAACAGCGGCTGGTACCGCTGGTCGTCGGGGTGGGCCACCAGCGCCACGCAGGCGGGGATCAGCTCGGGCCGGGTGGTCTCGATGTACACCGGTTCGGTGCGCGTCCCGCTGGGGTCGGTGCGCCAGAACGCGACGCGGTGGTAGGCGCCGGGACGCTCGCGGTCTTCGAGCTCGGCCTGAGCCACCGCCGTGCGGTAGTCGACGTCCCACAGCACCGGGGCTTCCGCCTGGTAGGCCTCACCCCTGGCCAGGTTGCGCAGGAAGGCTCGCTGGGCCACCCGCTGGCAGTGGTCGTCGATGGTGGCGTAGGTCATGGTCCAGTCGACCGACAACCCGAGCGCCCGCCACAGCGCCTCGAAGGCCTTCTCGTCCTCGGCGGTGAGGCCGTGGCACAGCTCGACGAAGTTGCGCCGGCTGAGGTGGCGCGGCGGGTCGAACGGCTCGCTCGGAGCCGCGAAGTCGGGGTCGTAGGGCAGCGACGGGTCGCAGAGCACCCCGTAGTAGTTCTGCACCCGGCGCTCGGTGGGCAGGCCGTTGTCGTCCCAGCCCATCGGGTAGAAGACCTCGCGGCCGCGCATGCGCTGGTAGCGGGCCACCGTGTCGGTGTGGGTGTAGGAGAACACGTGGCCGACGTGCAGGGAGCCCGACACGGTGGGGGGCGGGGTGTCGATCGAGTAGATCTCGTCCCGGGTCTTGGTGCGGTCGAAGCGGTAGGTACCCTGGCGCTCCCAGACCGCGTCCCACTTGGGCTCGAGGCCTTCGAGGCTCGGCTTCTCCGGCACCGACCACTCGGTGCGGGGGGTCGGAGGGTTGCTGCTCACGTCGCCAAGGTAGCCGGCGCGTCCGCGGCCTCGTTCTAGCATGCGGGCCGTGCTGCGCCTGTTCGACACCGCCGAGGGCCGCGTCGTCCCCCTCGAGTTGCGCGACGACGGGGTGGTGTCGATGTACGTGTGCGGACCGACGGTCTACGGGCCGCCGCACCTGGGCCACGGCCGGTTCTCGCTGGTGTTCGACGTGCTCCGCCGCTACCTGGAGTGGTCGGGGCTGGAGGTGCGGTACGTGTCGAACATCACCGACATCGACGACAAGATCATCCAGCGGGCCAACGAGGAGGGCCGCTCGGCGCAGGAGGTGGCCGAGCAGTACGAGCAGGTCTGGTACCAGGCCATGGACGCCATCGGGGTCAAGCGCCCGACGGCGGATCCCCACGCCACCGGCTACGTCGAGCGGATGGTGGAGCTGATCGCCGAGCTCATGGACCGGGGTGTCGCCTACGAGACCTCCGACGGGGTGTACTTCGACCCCAGCGGGGTGCCGGACTACGGCCTGTTGGCCCGCCAGTCGATCGATTCGCTGCGGGTCGGGGCGCGGGTGGAGGCGAACGAGGAGAAGCGCTCGCCGATCGACTTCGCGCTGTGGAAGAAGGCCAAGCCGGGCGAGCCGGCGTGGCCGTCGCCGTGGGGCCCGGGCCGGCCGGGCTGGCACACGGAGTGCGTGGTGATGTCGCTCGACCTGCTCGGCGAGGGCTTCGACCTGCACGGTGGTGGCCAGGACCTGGCCTTCCCTCACCACGAGAACGAGCGGGCGCAGGCGGTGGCGGCCGGGCGTACCTTCGCCCACCACTGGATGCACAACGGGTTCGTGGAGGTGGGCGGCGAGAAGATGTCCAAGTCGCTCGGGAACTTCACCAACCTGCTCGACCTCGTCGAATCCACCGATCCCCGCTCGTACCGGCTGCTGGTGCTGCAGTCCCACTACCGCTCACCGGTGGAGGTCAACAAGGCCACCATCGACGCGGCCACCAGCGCGCTCGAGCGTCTCGACGCCTTCGCCCGCCGCACCGCGGACCTGCCACCGGCCGCGCCGGATGTCGAGGCGCTCGACGCGTTTCGCCGGCACATGGACGACGACCTCGACACGCCGGCCGCCATGGACGTGTTGTTCTCGCTGGTGCGACGGGGCAACCAGGCCCTCGACGTCGGCGACGTCCACGCCGCGGCCGCCGCGGCCGCCGCGGTGCGCGAGATCTGCCGGGCCGTGGGTCTCGAACTGCACGAGACCGCCGGCGAGGTGCCACCCGAGGTGCTGGAGCTGGCCCGCCAGCGAGACGACGCCCGGGCCCGGAAGGACTGGGCCAGCGCCGACGCGCTGCGCGACCAGATCCAGGCCCGGGGCTTCGTGGTGGAGGACACGCCCGCGGGCACCCAGGTTCGCCCGGTCTGAAGGGCCGGCCGTAGCCTGACGGTCGTGGAGCGGTCGTCGACGAGGCCTCGGGGAGCGCTGCCCGCCGGCTACGGGATCATCTGGACCACCGTCGCCATCGACCTCGTCGGTTTCGGCATCGTGGTGCCGATCCTGCCGCAGTACGCGGAGCGCTTCGGCGTGTCGGGCACCGTGATCGGGCTGCTGTTCGCGTCGTTCTCGCTGGCCCAGCTGGTGTTCGCCCCGGTGTGGGGAAAGGTCTCGGATCGGGTGGGACGCAAACCGGTCATCCTGGTGTCGCTGTTCGGCACCGCGATCGGCAGCCTGCTCACCGGCGCCGCGTGGTCGATCGGGGTGCTGTTCCTCGGCCGCATCATCGACGGTGCGTCGGGGGCCAGCGTGTCGGTGGCGCAGGCCGCGGTGTCCGACGTGGCACCGGCCCGAGACCGGGCCCGGCTGATGGGCCTGCTGGGCGCGGCGTTCGGAGTGGGGTTCGTGGCCGGGCCGGCCATCGGCGCGCTGGCCGGCCTCGGTGGCGCGCACATCCCGTTCTTCGTCGCCGCGGTCATCTCGTTCGTGAACGGCCTGGTGGCCATCAAGCGTCTGCCCGAGACCAGACCTCGCCACGGTGGGGAGCCCGCTGAGCGGGACGCGGAGGCCATCGCCGCCGCCCCGGCCCTGGACGGGCCGGGCCTCGCCGAGCCGGCCCACCTCGCCACCCCGAAGGTGCTGGACGTGCCCGCCATCGTGCGGTTGATCGTGGTGGCGTTCGTGGGGATGGTCGCCTTCAGCGGGTTCGAGGCAACGTTCTCGCTGCTGGCCGAGCGGCGGTTCGACCTGCACATCTCCTCCACCGCCGCGGTGTTCACCGTCATCGGTCTGGGACTGGTGGTGGTGCAGGCGGGCCTGGTCGGCCCGGTGACCCGCCGTCTCGGCGAGGCGGGGACCCTCCGGTGGGGGCTGGTGGCCAACACCGCCGGTCTGGCATTGCTGTCGGTCGACGCGGGCTGGGCGGGCCTGGTGCCTGCGCTGGCGCTGCTGGTCGCCGGCCAGGGGTTGATCACCCCCACCCTCGCCTCGGCGGTGTCGTCCCTGGCGGGGGAGCAGCGGGGCGAGTGGTTGGGCTGGCAGC